>QKIO01000177.1 GCA_003251015.1 Bacteroidales bacterium | reverse complement strand
CGTGCCGAGTCTGCCAATGTTTTTGATGAGTTGGGTAGTTTGATGGTATATGTACGTCCAGAGGTATTGGTAAGTGCATTTTCACGTAACCAAGGGTTTAAGTTTTTTAGTTCTTTGTAGGTTGTTTTGTGTTCCTTGGCAAATAGAGCAATGTTAGGAATGCTTGTGTTCACATCAAAATTAAATGTTTTAATGGGAGCGTATAGGTCTTCATCGTTAATAAAGAAACCATATCGTTGTGGTTCGTTTAGTATTGCTTTTAGAGCAATAATGCGATACACATAACGTCCTGTTTCTTCTCCAAAAAGTAGGTTGTAATAACTGGTCGCTTGTTGTAATTCTAATTGTTTATTGACGCCACTTCGACCCGCGTTATAAGCCGCTGCAGCTAGTGCCCAGCTTTTGTAGTGGTCGTGCATTTTTTTTAAGTAGCGACAAGCAGCTACTGTCGATTTTTCGATGTGGTAACGTTCGTCTATTTCGGTGCCAACCTCAAGGTTGTACTCTTTGGCTGTATCTTTTACAAATTGCCATAATCCAGCTGCCCCTGCAGCCGATTGTGCTCTTATCATAAGGCCGCTTTCAATTACAGCAAGGTATTTAAGGTCGTCTGGCACCCCATTTTCTTTGAGAATAGGCTCAATGATTGGAAAATAACGATGAGCTCGTTTGATAAATAAGATGGTTTGTGATTGCCAATAGGTATTAACAAGAATCTCACGTTCTAAGCTCTCTTTAACATCATATTGTTCGATAGGCACTGCCTCGCCTGCAAATGTTATATCTGCAGGTATTGATATTGGAGTACTAGTTGTAGTGCTTGATAAATTAACGTTGCTTGACCTAGTCTCAGGCGATGTTGATCGTGCAAATAAAAAAAATATAGAAAGTATGGCAATGGTAGCGCTAGATATTGAGAGTAACTTTGTGTAAAAGTTGATGCTTGTATTATTTTCTTTCATTATATCCTTATTAGACTACAAAAGTAGGCTTTAGGGTGTTATATTCAAGCTTTATGATGATAAATATTATTTATTCATTAGGTAAAATAAGTTTGTGTCTTACTTTTGATGTACTATATTATTAAAGAATAGAGGCTATTCCGATGTGGAATAACCTCTTAAGTTTATGGTTCTCGTGTTAATTACTGCTTATTTATAATTAACTTTTGAGTGTATTTTTTGAGTTTTGTATAGATAACAACGATGTATTGCCCTGATGGAACTGATGTTAAATCAACTTGAAAGGGTCTGTTATTTGTGTAGATGCTTGTCGAGTAAATACATTGACCTAGCATGTTTAGAATTTCAATTTTAGCATTATAACTATTCACATCAGGAAGTTCAATGTTAATAATATTAGAGGCCGGATTTGGGTAAATCTGCATATTTCCAAACTGAGCTAAATTAGGTAGTATTGATGTGTTGTCTACCTTGTAATAACTAAGTTCTTCACTTACATTGGCATATCGAATGTTTATAAAATCAAGCACTTCGTCTACACTGGTGTCAAATCGTCTTAGGCTTGAAGTAGGCGCATTGGCGTCTATGTAGTTCTGGGTAGCAAGAATGTCTGCAGTGACTTTATTTATATTTAAATACGTTTTTAGTGCTTGTTGATATTCGTAAATATACTGGTCTCTAAATCGTTTTATCTTCATTAATCGCCAAGGGAGTGGCCTATCTAATGGTTCGTTGTAAGCATTGCTGTATGGTTCGCGATGATCTAAATAGTAAAATACACTACCTTCTGTATTTATTGGGTGACCAATGGATTGAAATGTAGCATCTAAATCCCAAGGGATAAATTGCCATCTACCATCTTTAGGATTGTCATATAGTAAGTAGTTCTTAGGTCTGTGAGGGTATCCATCCCAATGGGCAATAAAATTTGCAACAACAAGGTATTTAATAAATGCGTTTACATTAAAATGAGATACAATATTGGCTTCAAAATCTTGGTCGCTGGTGTTATTTATGAAATCCGTAAATTTCCGTATAGAACTGTAATCAAATTCTAAATCTCCATCAGTATTAGTTTGTTTACGGTAATGTAAGTAATAGTTCTTATCTAATGCCCCTAAATACGATAAATCTCCAAAGTACTTGGTTTGATTGGGCATATCGTAGGCGGCTTTGTATAAATCACCATTGTCATCTCCAAAGGTGTCACTTAACCAGTCTTTATTGTCTGGATCGTCAAATTTTAAAAAAATACAATGCCCCTCGTTGTTTACACTAAAGGTTACTAATTCTGCAGATACGCATGGTACACCTGCATTTTTAAGGAGTTGGTAAGCTAGATATTGTCTGATAGTAAGGTCAAAATTAAAATTCCATTCACGACGATTCTCGAACTTTTGTTGTTTGGGTGTTTTTACTTTCCAATTTCTATAACTACTTGTTTTTATAAGGGAGCTCAAGTTGTAGGCACCTCTGTAGTGAAGCTCTACGTTATTGTATATGGTGTTATTAAAATCTAAAGTGCCTAATACTGATTCGTTGGTGTAGGGATGTGATTCTAACTCTTTTATGGCTTCTTGAGTGATGTTTATGTTAATTGTTTTTAATTGAGCTTGGCTTATATTGTTTAAACCTAATATCAATATTATAAAGGTGGATAAAAGAGATCGTATAGCGCTCATTTTATTTTTTTTATAGTGATTATGCCTGCAATAAGAAAAAGCAGAACTGCAATGTGAGAAACTTAAATTACTTTCACAAGCATTTTATATTTCGTTGTTTCCCATTTTGTGTTAAGTAGCCCAAATAGATTGTCAACAGCATATTGCCATTATATTAATCTGTTCTGTTTCGTGTAATTGAGTTTTGATATGATCAGTCCGTTTGTAAATCCTTGTGAAATCAATTTGTTAATCCTTAATTCGGTTAAAAGCTAAGGTGCTAATCATCCATCGAGGAAGGCTTTTTTTAGGGTCTCTGCCTTTCAATTTCATGTACCAACCAAGTTTCTCAATGATAGGCACCTTGTGTGTTTCAACAAATTCGATGAGTGTGCCATCAGGGTCGGCAATGTATGAGAAATGACCTGCAGCCACACCCATATCAAAGCTATCAGCACTATCTACCGTAAAAGCAAAACCTTTAGAAGCACATTCTTCACGTAGGTCATCCATGCCAGTAATGTCGAAACAAATATGGATAAAGCCCAGTTCGCCCCATATTCTATTTTCAAAAATCTTGCGTGGCTCTCGTTCGCTTACTTGAATCAATTCTATTTGACTAGGCCCTAACATTGGGCTAAAGGTACCCGTGCGAGGTTGTGGGTGGCGCAATAATACACGACGACATTTTTGATGGCCGCCAGGTAAGCCTGCTAAATCAGCAAATGTTTCGTCCTTGTCGTAGGCTACTTGTTTGTATCCCAATATATCAGAATAGACTTTACGTGCTTCTTCAATGTTTGAAACGCCTATCATACAGCCAAAAACACCTCCTGTTAGTGATTTTTGTTTCTTGAAATGATCGTCTTCGGCTATCACCTGAAAAATATTTCCGTATGGGTCTTGAATAAAATAATGTGTATTACCTATTGGATCCTTAACAAGATTGCTTAAGATGTTTAATCCACGTTCTTTGTGCGTATTGAAAGCCTTGCGTATGTCGCGGCATTTGATTTTAGTAATATATATGCCTAAGTCGCCTAATAATAAGTCAAAAGCGGGGCCTTTAGGTTCTATGCCAGTGTGTTGCCATATTTCAAAACCTCCGCCACCTTCCATGTTAAGAGCAAGAGCAGCATAACGTTCGCGAGGTTTACCATCGGTGTGAGGTAACATAATTTCTGCAACGGCTGTATCTTCAAACACGTTAATGTCCATCCCAAATTGTGCGCGGTACCATTTCCATGCTTCTTGTGCATCTTTTACACCTACTCCAATTTGTTGGATACCACTTATGTTCTTAGCCATTACAATGTTGTATTTAGTTATGATTGATTTTATTGACAATACGATGATACAAAAATGGTAAAAATTTATGAATATAAACTAACAACAGTTCTTTTCTACCAATCAACACGTCTCGTTTGCCTTGTTTAATGCTTCTAATAATCTTTTTTGCACAGTTGTTAGCATCCATTCCGCCTTCTTGTCCAGCATCCATTTGCCCATGTGCCGTGCCGTCTTGCGTAAGTGCATGGAGTGACACGTCGGTTTTAATCCTTCCTGGTGAGATGATGGTAACCTCAATGTGTTGTTCTTGAAGTTCTGCTCTAAGTGATTCAAAATAACCTTGCAGGGCATGTTTCGAAGCGGAATAACTAGAGCGTAATGGAAATCCAAATTTCCCAACAATACTGCTAATTGCTACAATGTGACCGCTTTTTTTAGCCATCATCCCCGGTAATACCCCTTTGGTAAGTGTGATGGCACTAAAGAAATTGAGCTCCATTAGTTTGCGGTCGTTGGCTAGTGGTGTTTGATGAGCTAAGGAACGCTGACTCATTCCTGCGTTATTTATTAAGATGTCTACGCAACCAACTTGCTTTAGTACTGAGTTTATTAACTCCGAAAGATGTTCTGGGATGGATAAATCAGCTGCAAATACATAACACGCAGAGGTGTGTTTTAAACAATTTTGTTGTACTTGTTTAAGTTTTTCTTCGTTGCGTGCCGTTAGTATCAAAACAGCATTTTCTTTAGCAAACGCATAGGCAAGAGCTTCGCCAATGCCGCTTGATGCGCCGGTAATCCAAACTGTTTTTGCGTTAAGCTGTTTCATTAAAAATTTATTGTGGGTTTCTCATGGCCTTATTTTGCACAAGGTATGTTGTGTGTTCTTAAGGTGTTAAGTAGATTTAAACGTTGTTGTGTAAGGTCTTGTAACTTCTGACTTTGTGTTAATTTTTGTTTAATCCAACGCAATTTGCCAAATAAGATGAGGTATTGGTCGCGTAATAATACCGCAAAAAAGCCTGTTATTGCAAGAGTCAATACAACTATAAGACCCATCATCCCAAAATTGGAAGTAAGTACAATAATTAGAATGGTGTAATAGATAAGCATGAAAAACCACGCAGCCCCTACAAAAACTGAAGCGTAAAACTCTATGGTTTTTACTACTTTGTTAGTTACAACACGACTCAAGATAATAGGTAAACAGTTTGCCACATAACCTGTGATAAAGATAGGCGAGGCCAGTATTAATAATATTAATTGGATGAACCAATTGTTATTCTTGCCAATAACTCTATCTGTTAATCCTAATTCCTTTAGTTGTTTAAAATACGTATTGGCTTGTGAGCTGATGGTTGTGAAATCGTGTTTTTGAGTGTCGAATAGTGTTTTTATACCTTTTGTGGTTTCTTGTTCATCAATAAAACGTTGAGCTTGATGACCAAAAATAGGAAAGGTTGGTATAAAACGGTTGTTACGCGTCAATTCTAAACACTGCTCAGCAAACACTTCATTTTCTTTATCTTCGATAAGGATGGCTTTATTGTTTAAAGCCTCATAAATCGCTTCGTTAAGGGCTAAAATTGCTTTTGAAGGACTCTCAAGATACAAGTCTTTGTAGTCGCTTACCAATATGGGTTTGGAGTATTCAACCATCAAATCTTGACGTGTCTTAGGTGCATCAGTATAATTCATCGACACGGGTACAATTTGTACGCCTAGTTTAAAATCATTTTCTTCTTCGGCACTAAAGGCAATGCGAGCGGTGCCTTTTTTGAGTTTGCGTACCTTTTTTTCGTGGATGCAAATGCCTTCGGAATGAATAAGAAGTGTTCCGTTCTTTTTTAAGGTATTTGTATAGATGCTAAAAGCTTCGATGTTTTTTTTAACGTCTTGTGGATTATCCATAGCTCTGTAGATGGGCGAAACACACATCTGCTCTAAGAAAAATTGAGCCGCCTTGGTTTTAAACACATCGCCACGAGCTAAGAAACGTAATTTGCGTTTTGAAAATGCACCTAAAGCAAAATCATCCACAAACGAGTTGGGGTGCATGCTTGCTAAGATAACTGGCCCTTTGGTAGGGATGTTTTCTTGACCAACAAAATATAGTTTTCTGAAGAATAACCTCAAGGCTATCCACATGGTGTATTTTAGAACGTAATAAATCATATTTTTTTGCGCTTTCTGCGTGATGGTTTAGCCTTGGCTTTTGCTAATGATAATAATAAAGCGGGCAGTAATACAATGTTGGTTAGCATGGCCACTAATAAGGTTAGTGAAATCAAGACTCCTAACGCAATAGTGCCTCCAAAGCTAGATGCTGCAAAGATGGAGAATCCAAAGAATAATACGATGGAAGTGTATATCATGCTAATGCCCGATTCTTTTAAGGCTTCGATAACCGAAAATTTAATACGTCCGTTGTATATTTTCAACTCTTGACGGTATTTGGCTAAAAAATGGATGCTATCATCCACCGAAATACCAAAGGCAATGCTAAATACCAAGATCGTGGATGGTTTGATGCTGATGCCAAAGTAACCCATAATACCTGCGGTGAATAGGAGGGGTATGATATTAGGTATTAGAGCGATGATGGTTGTGCGAAACGAGCCAAACATAAAGGTGATGAGGGCAATTATCAAACCAATAGCTAAAGCTAAACTAACGTATAGGTTGTTTACCAAGAAGTTGGTGCCTTTTAAAAATACCACGCTAGTGCCTGTGAAACTGACGTTGTAATCTGATGGTTCAAAAATCTCATCCACTTGTTTGCGCAACGAATCTTCAATGACTTGTATCTGTGTGGTGTTTACGTTAGCCATTTTTAGCGACATACGCGCTAT
>QKIO01000029.1 GCA_003251015.1 Bacteroidales bacterium | reverse complement strand
CAGCCAATAACGTGGTGGTGTATTCTTTGTCTTTCCATACCGCCTTTAGTGTTACGTGACTAGATTTTTTGGTGTCCACTGGTAACTCAGACGTATTGGTATATACTTGTGTGGGATAACCATCTATAATCCAGCCTTTAAACTCACTACCAACTGTTGTGGTCGTAGGGGCGTCTAGCACTTTATGGTTGTCGTAATCAAAGGAGATTTCTGGTTTAACCGCACCCGTAAAACTAACTCGGTGTTGTATTGGCAACCAGTTGGGTGTCATTAGTTTGTCTTCATCAATCCAAGTGCCATCATGTTGTCGGATGGTTTTAGTCTTATCTTTCCAACCGTAAAAAAGATAATAGTCTCGTTCTGGGTTTTTTACATCCAAAGGTACTGGAGTTCCCCAAGTGCCGTCCGACTTAGTTTTGAATATTTTGTCGACAGTGAAGTCTTTTTTAACACCAGCTTCTACATAACTCTCAAAGTCATAAACAAAGCTAAGTGTGTATTGCTTTGTTTTACTAATCCAATCGGGATATAAGCGCACATCACCGGTAATCCAGTCACCAGTTTGTTTTACTATCACCATCCCCAATGGTAAATTAGGTGATATCTTATTGTCATAATACCATCCATTAAAGGTGTACCCATCTTTTTCTGGCAACATCAAAGCCTCTGGCGTTGAGTTGTAGGCGTACTTACCCTCTACAATATTGGTTGGTTCTAAGATGTATAGTATTTTAAACTCTTGAGGTTTCCATTGGGCATAAAGAACACTTACATTTGACATCCAATTTCCTGTTGTGCTGTAATTTACGGATGCTGGTTCGCCAGGCTTTGGCATATCCTTTGAGGTGCCCCAACCTACAAACGTATAATGTTCGCGTGTAGCTACTGGGAAAGTCTGCGTTATAGGGGCGTTGTATGTATAAGTAAATTCATAATTTTGTCCACTAAGCTTTACACCTTGGTTCTCATCGAGAGTAAGGTTGTAGGTGTTTGGTGTCCAATGCGCATAGAGGGTTTTAATTATGCTCATCCAAGTGCCTGTAGCTGTGTATTTAGTAGGTTCTGTTTCGCCTGGTTTTGGCAGCTCTTTAGTTGCATACCATCCTTTAAGCGAATGCCCAGCTTTGCTTATGTTCGTTGGTAGAAGCTCCGTTTTATTTGTTAATGCATCGTAGGTAAATTTATCTGGCACCGGCTGCGAGCCTCCATTTGCAAAGAGTGTAAGTTGATATGTGCTTACAACCTCTACGCTATATGGTTTTAAACCATTAAGATCGTACATGTCATCACCGCCTACGGGTAAGGTGGTTGAAGCACCAAAGCTGTCATAGGCTTTAATAAAATATTTAGTAATCCCCTGTGGGAAGTTAAACGCCAAGGTATATTCATTATTTGCCCCAGCAACCATAGTTTGTTTTCGGTATTCACCACCAAGGCATAAATCGGGATGGTTGTAATAAAACTCCACCCTATCGATATGATCGGTTACGAGAACCCCACTCTTAGTGAATGATTCGTCATCCTTGGCAAAAACCTTTAAATTAAATATATTAACGGAACTAGTAGCCCCTGGTTTGTCTATTATTGTTAAAGTTGGTGGGTGATTAGGAGTTACTGCAAAATCCCATTTAAATACGTCGATGGTAGGTACCGTAACATTGTTCATGCCATCCGTTGCTGTAACGTAATAACTTATAACTTCACCTATTACATCATAATAAGGAATAACTCCTCGCCAATAAGTTACCTCTCCTGTTTCGGGAGGCAATACGGGATCTAAACCCATAACAACCGCTTTCCACAATCCTGGGGCATCTATATTCGATCGATAATGCAGGGTGGCGAAACGACCTTCTTTCGGGTTGTTTACATAATCTTCTATTTTATCTACGATTTTAACTGCAATTTCTACGGGTGATCCGGATGCCTGTTCCTTCTGTAGTTTTAAGATAGTGGCTTCGGTACGTACAATGCGTGGTTCGGCACCGGGTTGGTAGTTTTTACCCGTAAGAATGATTGAATTTGAAGTGCTGTTGGCAACGTTCGCATTTATTTGAACGTGATGGAATTCCCCATTAAAACTCTTTTCGTTAGGAGTATACTTAATTTGATAATTATTCTCTATTGAGGAGCTAATGCTTGTGAGTATGTCGTTAAAATTGCCTGTGATATCGTATGTTTTACCACCCGTTTGTTGGGCGATAACACCCCACTCTTGATCAAATGGTTGCTTTACACTTGTTTTTGTAGAGTTGTATGGGCACAGAAAGTGCGCAGTGACCCCCTTGTCTTTTAATGTTGAAATAACTTGATCGCGCACCAATGAAGGAGTTGTGCGTGAGATGCTAAATTTGTTAAATAAAGTGCAATTTGGCATGTTTTTATTCTGAGTTGGTTCGTCGGTCATTGCTTCATCGCCAATCAAAATAAACACTTTTTGCGCGCCATCTCTGAATGAGTAACCTGTGGCGCTATAATACAGTGCATCCCACGTCAACTCAATACCGCCATTAGATGCACAATTTATTTTGCTCCAGAGAGTCTCAAATTCAGGAGTTGCTGCAGATGGGGTATACCAGCCATTGTTAAAGTACTGCCCTTTATATAGATCTAAGTATTTATATTCACCTGTTCCACGACACTCTTCGTGCGTGTGTGCTGCGCTCCAGCTTCTGGGAGGGGTCTCTGATGATAGAAGAGTGTGAGCCTCGCCTATTTGACCAAAACGATATAGGCCTATTCTGTATTCAAACCCCATCTCTTTTAATCGAGACATAAAAGAATTCACATTTGCTGCTACAGCTTTTATTTCGTCATCCATTGAGTAGCTGTTGTCCATTAAAAAAACAATATCTACAAGTTTGTTTCCTTCAATTTGTTTTCGCTCAGAAATGACTTCTATGCCACGGTCTATATCAATATCATTATAATTACCAGTTGCTATAGCTTCCTTAATAATAAAATCACTTTTGGTAAGGCCTAAAACGTCCTCTGCAGCTTTGCCATTAACAGCTTTTCTAATGCGCACTGTTGCAATAACACTCTCAGGGTAATTACCTGCATCTATGGCAATAAAACGACTGCTAGAATAATCATCAGATGCAACGGCAGAACCTGTCCGTTTAGGATCTAGACTGTCTGTATTTGAGACCTCTCCTAATTTCAAACACAGATCCTTAATTTGCCAACCCTTATATGTCATAGTTTCATCTGGCGAAAGGGAAAATAACAAGGAAATATCTTGGCCTGCAAAGCTCGTTAGGTCAACAACTTTCTCGTTTAAAGCTACCGCTCCCTGGCTTATGCTAATGCATTCTGGGATGTTGGTGGAGGCTGGTATGATAAATAATTTACCCTGATCAAAATGAGTTTCCAATTCGACTTGTTCGTTAAAAACAAGATATAATCTTTGAGACGAACGTAGTAACTTAGGGAGTTTTATGTTTTGACTTTGAATTTCATACAACTTTGAATTTTCATAGACGCCAGTGTTTATCTCTTTCGATCCCTCTACATGCCAACTCTTATTTGTCCAGTTGTCAAAATCTAACTGAATAATGAGTTCTTGAGTTTCAAGAGGTAGAGGTTTGTAATAGTCGTATTGCGTATTTAGTTGTCCTTTAATGTATTCACCATCTATAAATTGTGCTTGGGCTATGTTTATCCCAAAGGCAATTGCCATAAGTGAACATCCAATTTTGCGTAAAGTAGTTCTCATTTATTTTTTAATTATTAGGTTGGTTTTGTTTGAATTTAAGGTTGTTATTTTTACTAAATACATGCCAGCTGGCAGCCCTGTCATGTTTAGTTGTGTTGCTTCTTGCGTAGCATTCACTGTGTTTACTAACAAGCCTTGTGGTGAGTATATAGCTGCGGTGTAGGGCAGTGGGTGTTCTATGGTTAAGAAGTCGTTGGTTGGATTTGGGTAACATTTAAAACTGCTATCAGCAGTAACTTTGTTTGTAGCAGCATAGGGTTTAGGAGCAAAATAGGCGCATAGTTCTATTCTAAATCCAAGCCATGAGGAATAGTCGTAAGTGTTTTCGTTAAATTGCAGGGAAGCCTCTTTGCTAAATAAGTTGCCTTTTGAGTCGTACCATCCTAAGAAATAGAAACCTTCGTTTGCTTGAGCTACCACCGTTTGTAATTCTTCGTTATTACTTAGCACTTGTTTGGCTTCGCCTTTTATAGTCCCCCCCTTGCGCGAGGTGAGCCAAACAATTAAGGCTGCAGGTGCCGGGCTTAAGACTACCTCCATATCTACGTCTGTATTGCTTACATTCACAATCAACAACTTGTTTTGATACCCTTTTGCATAAATGTCATAAGCGTTTGTATCCATGGGGCGTGCGTTGATGAGCTCAAGGATGCCATCGTCACCCGAAAACGTTTCGCTGCGATATTCCATGCATTTAACTGGTTTTTTGCCATCGCTCACCCGAAGTGTGACTCTGTGTTGATTACGGTATTCTAAATTCATAACAATGGTGGTGTCGCGACTGCCTAAATCAAAATCGGGTAGCCGTTGCAAACAGTTTTGAATCTTTATATCAAGGCTGGTGTGTTGGCGGTTTTTTAATAACTTACATCTTACAGTTCCATCACTATTGATAGTATAGGTTTTGCCGTAGGGCTTAATAATACCTTCGGTAATTAGTTTGTCTTGACTGTATAGTTTAAAGGTGACGTTAATGAATTGGTCCTCACGTGCGTATTCGTTTCGCATATTTATAATGGTATCACCACCTTTATAAACATTCATTAAGATGTCGTACCACAATTGGGTCTCGTTACCAGGTAAGGCCATGCCAGCTAGATAGTTATTATCAAAAGCACGCCAGCCTATTTCAACAAGTGATTGAGGTAAGGTGATGTTGTCTAACTCATTATCTATAAAAGCTCCAGTTTTAATTTCTCTTACGCCTTCATTTAAGGTTAGTTTTTTTATTTTGTTGTTAGCAAAGGCACTATTGTCAATGGTGGCAACTTGCCCTGGTATGTTTAATTTTTCAATCTGATTATTTTCAAAAGCATACATGTCTATATGTTCTATGGAGTTTCCTAAATCAAGGGTTTTAATCCCACTGCCCGAAAAACAGCGCATGGGAATTGATTTTAGTCCGTTGCCTAATTTTACATTGCTTAAATTTGCACAGTCTGAAAAGGTGTATTCACCCACTTTTTTAACCGTATTAGGCAGGTCTAAGGTTTCTATGCCAGAATGTGTATAGGCGAAATTATTTATGGCACCACACACGCTACCCGACTCAAACCTCACGCTTTTTAACTTCTTACAATTAAAAAACACGCCATTAGATATAGTGGTAATTTGTTTGGGAATAACAAATTCGGTAAGGTCTGTATGTGAAAATAGACTAGCCGATAAATAAGTAAGCCCCCGAGGGATATTTATAGAGGTGATGCGGGAAGATGAAAAAGCAGCACCTTGAATAGAATCCACGCTCTCTGGAATAATTATACTTGTGTAGGGGTTACCTGAAAAAGCATTTTGTGTAATTATCTTTACACCTTGAGGTATAATCACTTCCTTTATTAAATTTGCACCATAACAACCTGTTTTTGTCATCCCAGGCTCTAGGGTTAACTTAGTGATTTTGTTCAACCCAAAAGCTCCAAAGTAGTCGTCAACCGTTAAGGTGTTTGGCACAAATAATTCGGGTATCTCGTTGTTGGAAAAAGCATCTCTGCCTATGTACCTTAGGCTACGTGGGATAATAACGCCTTGTGAAATGCGATTGTAATAAAATGCCCATGAGGCGATGGAGTCAATGCCGTTGGGTAATTCTATTTTTTCTAAATCGCAATATTGAAAAGCCTTAGAGCCAATTGTTTTTATTTGCGATCCTTCTTCAAAACGAAGTGTTTTTATTTGACGACAATACGAAAAACAATCATCACCGATGTAACGTACTTGTTTGGGAATGCTCACATTTATAAAATCATTAGCACCAAAAGCTTGTCCTTTTATGCTGTCTAATGATGCCGGCCAAAAATCAAAAGTTTTTAGTTTATTTATTGTGAATGCTGCGTATCCAATGTCTTTTAAAGTGGCCGGTAGCGATAGTTTTGCAATGGCATTAGCGCCAAATGCGTGACTAGCAATGTATTCTACCCCATAAGGTACTAGCAAAGTGTCAATGGCATTTTGCCAAAATGCCAAGGCGCCAATGTTTTTTAAGGTACTAGGCAGTTTCACCCCTGTTAAACTTTTGAAGCTAAATACCCCATCAACAACACCTGTGGTTAAAAAAGCACCCTCGCGTATGGCCGTCACCGTTTGTCCATGTAATCGTTCGGGTATGATAATATTTAATCCGGGGATTTCTGGTTTGAGGTAATTACGAATGGTACCATTTACCATTATTACATCCTCGTCGGTAAGGGTATACCATACTTTTTGAGAAAAAACATTACTAACAAGTGTCAGCAATAGCAGGAGTAGGAGGTAGAATTTGGTCATATATTAGGTTTAAATAACTCGTTTAAAGCTTTTTTGGTTAGTGCAAATATAGATTAGAATTTTTAAACGGTACATTCTTTATTTGTTAAGCAGTGTTAAATGCGTAACCTTTTATAAATGGGTGAAATAATTAAAGCTTTATGATGCTGTTTTTTGTAATGTGTGTGGCATGGTTTTTCTTCTTGTGTACGCATTATTCATTGGCGGATGTGGTGAAAACCGTTGACACCGTTTAACTATGAATAAACTTTACCTAAGTTCATTATAGTGAGATCTATTCCCCAAACACCCAAAAAAGTCAA
>QKIO01000017.1 GCA_003251015.1 Bacteroidales bacterium | reverse complement strand
TTGATCGCTTAGATTTGAGTGAGAAAGAAGTAGCTGTGGCTCATCCATTATCTGCGATTCAACAAACAGCTTTTAACCAAATTAAAGAAGGGTTTGCCCAAAAGGATGTCACTCTATTGCATGGTGTTACGTCGGGCGGTAAAACAGAAATATATATACAGCTTATTGTTGAGGCACTTAAAGAGGGTAAGCAGGTGCTTTATTTGCTGCCCGAGATTGCTTTAACAACACAGATTACAACACGCCTAGCCAAACACTTTGGTAATAAATTGGGTATTTATCACAGTAAATTTTCCGATTCTCAGCGTGTGGAAGTGTGGAATAATATTCTCCAACAAAAAGACTACAATCTTATTTTAGGAGTGCGTTCTTCGGTGTTTTTACCCTTTGATAATTTGGGGCTCATTATTGTTGACGAAGAACATGAAAATACATATAAACAGTTTGACCCAGCTCCTCGTTACCACGCTCGTGATGCCGCTATTGTATTGGCACATCTGCATAAGGCAAAAGTTTTATTAGGTACGGCTACGCCTTCTATTGAGTCGTATTTTAACGCCATACAAGGTAAATACGCCTTGGTTGAACTCACGCAACGTTACGAAGGCATTGAGTTACCAGAGATTGTAGCTGTTGATACGCGTGAGGCCCGACGTAAGAAACAGATGAATTCGCATTTTACCCCCACGCTCCTAGAACACATCACTCAAGCTTTAGACAAGGGCGAACAAGTGATACTGTTTCAAAACAGACGGGGTTTTAGTCCGTTTGTAGAATGTGGTCAGTGCGGTTTTGTAACCCGATGTGATAATTGTGATGTGAGCATGACCTACCATAAATTTTTAAATCAACTGGTTTGTCATTATTGTAATCACACCACAACATTACCAACACGTTGTCCAGCCTGTCAAAGCCCAGCCATGGAAACGCGTGGTTTTGGTACTCAAAAGATAGAGGAAGAAATAGCATTACTCTTTCCAAATCATAAAATTGGGCGAATGGATTTGGATACCACGCGTAGCCGTACTTCATACGAAAAACTGATTGATAAATTTGAGAAAGGTGAAATACATATTCTCATTGGCACACAGATGATATCTAAAGGTCTCGACTTTGATAATGTGAGTGTTGTAGGCATCCTTAATGCCGATAACATGTTAAATTATCCCGATTTTAGAGCCTTCGAACGTAGTTTTCAGTTAATGACCCAAGTGAGTGGACGTGCTGGTAGAAAAAATAAACGGGGGAAAGTTATCTTACAAACATCCAATCCGCTACACCCTGTGGTTTTAGATGTGATCAATGGTAATTTTATAAATCATTACAACATCCAAATCGAAGAACGTCAACTGTACAAGTATCCACCATTTTATAGGTTGATTGATGTCACCATCAAACATAAAGATAAAACGGTTACTAATAGAGTAGCATCCCTTTTGGCACGTCAGTTAGGTGTACTTTTTGGCAACCGTGTATTGGGGCCGCACGAACCTTCGGTGAGTAAGATTCAGAATCTGTATCTTATGAAGATTCTTATTAAACTTGAGAAGAAAGCCTCACCAGCTAAAACAAAGATGATGCTTCAAGAAAGTATCTTTGCTTTGCAGGCCATGCCAGAATATCGAGCGGTACTGTTTCAAATTGATGTGGATCCCTTTTAATTAGTGAGCTCGAATATATTTATTGGAAGCAACTAAAGAAATATTATTCTACTTCAAAACAGTTATCTTTACAACTAAATAGGTCACTATTAATCTATATACATTTAAATCAAAATCATGGAGAATCCTGTTATTATAACCATTTGTATCCTATTGCTTTTCGCTTATGTTTTTGATATTAGCTCAAAAAAAACGAAGATCCCATCAGCCATATTATTGCTTCTAACAGGTGGTGCAGTTCATCAAATTATTACTTTTTTAGATATAACGATCCCAAAACTCACCTCTGCCTTACCAATTTTAGGTACCTTAGGATTGATTCTAATTGTTTTGGATGGGGCTTTAGAGTTACGTATCACAAAATCAAAATTGCCTTTGGTTGGTAAGTCATCATTAATGGCCTTATTGCCAATGTTATTCTTTAGCTTTGGTTTAGCTTATTTATTTCATCACTTTGGCGGTGTAGGCATGAAAATAGGGTTGGTTAATGCCATTCCATTTGCCATCATTAGTAGTGCCATAGCTATTCCTAGTGCACATAACCTGATGAGCCAGAACAAAGAATTTGTAACGTACGAAAGTAGTTTGTCTGATATTTTTGGCGTTATTCTTTTTAATTTCTGCTTGTATAACGAACATTTGGGTTTTGATTCCGTAGGGCATTTCTTACTTCAAGTAGTAATCATCCTGGTCATTACATTTGTAGCCACCATTGGTTTAGCATTCTTATTAAGTAAAATTAAACAACACGTTAAATTTGTGCCCATTATTTTAATGATAGTACTTATATACGTGATAGCAAAGGTCTTTCATTTGCCAGCGTTAGTGTACATTTTGTTGTTTGGACTTTTCTTAGGGAATTTAGACTCGATGCAACAACTAAGGTTCATCCAACGACTTCAACCCGAGATACTATCTAAAGAAGTGCATCGTTTTAAAGAACTTATTGTCGAGTTCACGTTTTTAATTAGGGCTATTTTTTTTCTTTTATTTGGATATCTAATCGAGAGTTCGGAATTATTAAATCCAGATACAATTATCTGGTCTTCTGGTATCGTAGCTGGTGTGTTTATTATTCGATTGATCTTTTTGAAGATCTTTAGATTTTCCGCACTGCCGCTACTTTTTATTGCACCACGTGGGTTAATCACCATTCTTTTATTTCTTTCCATTCCTATTTCATCGACAATATCATTGGTTAATCAGTCATTGGTAACACAAGTTATTATTGCTACAGCATTTATAATGATGGTTGGTTTGATGTTTAACAAAGAAGTGCAGCAATAAGTAGGACGGTTATTTATTTATGCTCAATGGAGCTGTCAATTTATTGTCAATCATTCGATTGTTGTATTGTTGAAGGTAGGCCTTAATGGTTTGCTCTTCTGCGTCAAATGGTAACGTATTTATTAAATTCTGTTGCAACGAAGGATCTTTTTTTATATCATAAATCTCGGTAACACGAGTGCCATCAAACCTAATAAAGGTTGAATCGGTAACCATTTGAAAGAGGTCGTTTTTATAATTCACCACAAAGCGTTCCTTTTTATTACCAAACAAATTTTGCCCAAAAGAGAAAAATGGTTTGTTATACCCCAATAGGTAAAGCACTGTTGGCATGATGTCCGCCTGCTGAGCCACAGAATGATCCTGTCCCTTCAAACTTCCATCAGGTGTAAAAAAAAGAATGGGTATCGCAAAGGCATCTTTGTCGTTATTATAGACTTCGTTCACTGGCGCAGTGCTGTGGTCGGCCATCAACACAAAAAGCGTGTTTTGATACCAACTTTGTTTTTTGGCTTGATTAAAATATAGACGTAATGCGTTATCTGAGTAAGCCACAGCCTCATTAAAGGGAGATGGGCCTTTAGGAAATTTACCTCTATATTTATCTGGTATGGTGTATGGATGATGTGAAGAAAGCGTAAAGATAGTTGCTAAAAATGGCTCGTGTAATTGGGATGTTTCAGTAGCAAAGAAGTTAAAGAACGGCTCATCAAAAATACCCCAAGTGCCATCAAATTCCGCATCGTTATTAAATTCATTACGCCCATAATAATGACGAAATCCTACCTGAGACGAAAAGGCGTCGAACCGCATAGAGCCATTAGTTGCTGCGTGAAAGAAAGCTGTTTGATACCCTTCTTCATGCAATATTTGAGGCAATCCTTTGATATTATTAGATCCATACTCCGACACTGATAAAGGTATCTCATAGGCAGGCAAACTCGCTGTGATAGCAGGCAAAGCATCAATCGATTTTAATCCGTTGGCATACGCATTGGTATAAACAAGTCCATTATGGATTAAAGAGTCCAAAAATGGCGTGTATCCGTTGTAGTGTCCACCATCGAGGTGACTATTTAATGCACCCACATATTCTTTGCTAAAACTCTCAAGAATGATGATGACCACATTTTTGTTATTAAATAGTTTGTTTTGATGGTATTGTTTGATAGGATTGTAAACTGCTTCTAGCTGTTTATCATCAGTAAAATAAGTTTTACGTTGTAAAGTGGTTTTATCTAGCGTTCGCAAAATGCAAAAGGGCGTGTTTAAGACAATGGCCAGTTCGTTAGGCGATTTAGTGAAAATAGAGGCTTCGCCCAATCCTAACGGTTTGGGATTTGTTACTCCCCCCCTGATACCCACCAAAGCCAATGCAGCTATAAGTACCAAAGCCAATGATGCGGATAAGTAATACCTACCCGCATTTTTATACGGATAGTATACGACTTTAACGCGGTTGTATAGATATACCATAACTACTATTAAACCAATAAATAGCATTAAGACGTACCAATAGTCCATAAAAAACTGCATCCATAATTCAAACATATTATCCTCATTACTCACAATGGAAAATACGCTGGCTGTCGTCCGCTTAAAAATAAAACGGTAATAGATTATATCAATGCAATTGAAAGCTAAAGCAACGGTGTTGAATGTGTAAAAAACATATTTTGTAACGGTTTGATAGGCTGATGACGATTTCCATTTGAGGGGAAGTGGCGTAATACTTAATAATAGAAACAAGGCATTGATGTATAACAAGGCACTTATATCAAACTTTAAACCTCCCAACATTAAGTAAGGTAGATCTTTCAGTTCGGAGTTTGGAAAGAGATGGGCATTGAAACCAAAAAACAGCAGCCTGCAAATGGCATAAATAAAAAGCATTACAGCAAAACGGTAAGTTAATGTGATGTATTGGTTGTATTGTCTAACTTTTGTAAATAGTTTTGATGCTTTTGGTTTTAATGTATTGTATGTCATTAGATATATAGCGTAAAAGTAAATTTAGAACCTTCATTTATATGTGATACCACATGTAATTCACCACCAAGTTTTTCTGCAAGACTTTTTGAGATAGATAAACCTAAGCCAACGCCCTGTACATAACCCGTTTTTGCGCTTTCATGTTTTACAAATCTATCAAAAATTGTGGTTTGTTGTTCCTCTGTTAGGCCCATGGCAGTATCACTTACATACAATTCTAGTCGGTTCTCTATTAAAGTGGCACCTAATTCTACATGTCCTGTTTTTGTAAATTTGAGAGCGTTCCCCATAAGGTTATTAAGAATCTGTCGTATACGATATTCATCAGAAATTACTTTTAAGTTTCTATTTTCAAGTGTGTTATTGTATCGTATCTCCACTTGTTTGTCTGTAATACGTAAAGCAAAAGAATTATGAATATCGTCAAGTAAATCACAGATGTTAAATGCCTTAAGTATCACCTTAAGGGAGTTGCTCTCAATGAGTGAAAAGTCAAGTATATCTTCAATTATATTTAATAAGGCATCACTGTTTGTTTGTATGAGATTTACATATTGCTCTCGTTCAATAACTGTTAATGTGTCATCACGCATCAGTTCCGAAAATCCTACAATTGCATTCATAGGGGTTCGTATTTCATGCGACATGATAGCTAAAAAGAGTGTTTTTAATCGATCTGATTCTTCGGCTCGTTCCATGGCTTGCTGTAGGTCACACGTCCTGTCTGCCACCAATTTCTCCAAACGGTTACGATGTTCAAATAACTCTTCATTTTGTACAAATAACTCTTCAGATTGTTCCAACACTTTCTGCTGACGTTCTTCCAATTGGGCGTTTACCACCTTTAACGAAGCAGCTAACATTGATAATTCTTTATTAATCTTAAGTATTTCTGCCATTCTGTTGGATACTTCTGCCTCTAAATCAATATTTTGTTTTTTGATGAGGTAGAATCTAAACATTACAATGGCTGTGGTAATGAGTATGATTATTGCTATTAGTGTGAGTTGAAACCATACAGTAAGCCAGAATGGGGGTTTTATATGAATTATAAGTGTCTTTGGTTCCTTACACCAGTATCCATCACTATTGGCCGCCATCACCTTAAATGTGTATTCTCCAGCGTTGATATTTGTGTATCGCGCCATGCGTATCTCCGAGTCTGTTTGTATCCATTCCTTGTCAAACCCTTCTAGTTTATACTTAAAAATGGTTCCTTTGGGCGACCAATTATGTATTGCGGAGTAATAAATAGTGATATTATTTTGAGTGTGTTTTAAGGTAATTTCTCTAGTGTTGTTAATTGTTTGGGTTAGTAGAATTGATCCATCAAATAATTCATTCACACGCACAGTGCGGTTCATAATTTCCAAATTATTAAAAACTACAATGGGTGGTATGGTATCATCAGTTATTTCATTAGGATAAAACGCATTAAAACCTTTAACACCGCCTATCAGAATTTCACCATCGTATAATTTACATCCCGTTAGGTCAATAAATTCTAAATCTTGTAACCCGTCATTTACAGAGAAATTTCTCACTTTTTTACTGCCCTTATAAATCTTTGAAAGGCCTTTATTTGTTGTTACCCAAATGTCATTATTATCATCTTCAATGATACTTTTAATCATGTTGTTGGGTAGGCCATCGGTCATGTCAAATTTTGTAAATCGGCCATTCCATGGTTCAGACCCTTCGTGATATATGGCAATTCCATCGCCAAAGGTCCCTATCCAAATTTCACCATTTGAGGTTTCTAATACAGGTACAGTGTAACTATTGCAAATGCTATTGGGGTCTAATTCGTTGTGGGTGAAAATTGTAAATTGTAACGAATCCTTCTGTTTTTGTTCACGGGTCATCATTACT
>QKIO01000388.1 GCA_003251015.1 Bacteroidales bacterium | reverse complement strand
AACTCTCTAACTATTTCGCCATTGGCGGGGTTGATGGTTTTTAAATACATACGACGTTTTGCCTTTTTGTTGAGGCCTAAAATTAAGCTTATTTCATGTAGCAAAAAAATTCACAGCCATAAATACTTACTTATGATAGGTGGAAGAGTTCGGAGTGACGAGTTAGAAGTGACGAGTTAGAAGTGACAGGTTTGGAGAGACGAGTTCGGAGTTCGGTGAGACAAGTTATAACGTATTAACTTTAGGAATTTGTAACAAAATAACTTGTAACTCCTTTACAACTCTAGTCACCCGTAACTCTCACACTCATAACTCACTATTGACTTTAGGCACTTGCTAGTATTTGAATAGCCTAAATAGGTTTTGAATTAACTCCTTAAAACGTTAAAAGTTAAATATATTTTGCGTTAAACCCCGATAATTTGACGAACGCCGCAATACTGTTGACAGATACACTAAATCTATTGATTAAAACGGAGTGAGATTAAAATTTATTTCACCTTCTTTAACACTTGTTTTTGTGTGTGTTTTCAGTACAGGTATAAGGGGTTGAGTTCAGTTTATTTTTAAGAAATAAACAGTTACGAATTTGCTTTAAGATTTCTAAAACACAGCTTTAATGTAATATCGTTTGTGTTATGAGAAAGAGTATGTGTATTGTTTTGCTAGTTTGTTTATCTTTTGTTTCTTTTGTTGTTCAAGATGCATTTT
The DNA here is from genome assembly GCA_003251015.1 of Bacteroidales bacterium. Taxonomy (GTDB): domain Bacteria; phylum Bacteroidota; class Bacteroidia; order Bacteroidales; family Marinilabiliaceae; genus SZUA-582. The sequence goes on along the minus strand of QKIO01000388.1, from coordinate 23,622 downwards.
CTAAATCAGTAGATGAAATAGATGTTAGTAAACTCATCAGTTCTAGCTCACCATCGGAATTATTTAAAACAGCCGACAATTATTTTGCTGTTAACGAGGAAAGTAAACAACATGTAGCTGCTGAAATATTAGGGCAAGTGAGTTGGGGCGATTTTAGTCGTCAAAATAAGCAAAAGGCTGTTTCTTTACTTATTGCTAAAGGACTTCATAGTCCATATCCTTCTATTGTTTACCAAACTATTGGGTTTTTAACAGAAATACCAAAAGACCTCTTTACAGACAAAACACTCCTTAGTCTCGAACACCTCATTCGAACTTCACCCCCACATTATAAACTTCTAGTACGCCTTAGTGGTCAACTACAACTGCAACAATTAGTGTCCTATTATAAAACCATGATTACTGGCGATTCGGTTGTGCAAGCATCAGATGTATGGGCCATGCGTTTAGCCTTAGGACGAATGGGAGACACGCAACAAACTAGTTACTGCCTTTCTGTGGTAAAAAACAAAGGGTTAAACGATCAGGTAATCTATTATGCAGTGCCTGATTTAATTTATTTACGCAGCAGGGAGGTGTATGATTACCTCCTGGATCAAATTTTAATAAACGATACAAACTGCACAACCACAGATCCAGATAATGAAATGGCAATTACATGTGCCTATCGCTTGATGGAACTCATCACACCTTACATTAAGGGTTTTCCGGTTGAGCTTTATGCATCCGGCGACATAAAAAGTGATGATTACACCAAGACTTTACAAGTGGTACGAACTTGGATAACGAATAACCGTTACCTATACCAAATTAACGAATAGGCCTAATAGGCTATTACCATATACTATGAAAAAAATCTACTCTGCCCTTTTTGTTATAACGCTTGTTTTTCCAAGTATTCTGTATGCTAGTAATTACCAAGCAGAAGAAATAAGGCAATTCTCAGAATTTGCACTTTTAGAAACCACGTCTTCTTTATTAAATACGAGTGAGTCTAATACACCAACTAGCGAAGAAGCCAAATTAGATGCCATAAAAAAAATGGTTATTGATGGCAAAAAGATGGTTGATAGACTTGATTCTGCTGTTTTTTTAACACTACCCATTGGACTTTCTTACAGTAATGATGCTGGTCAGTCCAACCCAGATTATTGCATCATCATAGATGAGGCATCTATAAATCCCACCTACGCAGAGTTTAGCGCTTTTATGTCCATCAAGAACCCTATTGATGGAACGGTAATCCGATTTAGGGCAAAAATATCCGCTTCTCGTTTAAAAGTGGTCTGATAAATGGCTTTAAGTTAGAGTTGTTGTCTGAGTTAAAGACCAAGCTGTTTGGTGATAGTTATTTATATTGGCTGCCTGGCAGTTATGTAAACTGGGATTGTAACGGTTTTAAATCCCTAGGCATTAAGGGTAAGGTTGAGTTAAGTAAAGATAAGTTTGTGGCTGTTGATCCAGAAACAGGTGTAGAAAAGGGCCAGGTAACAACTACTTTTACGGTTGAGGCGTCAGGATTGAATAAGCTGCTGGTGTCTTTATCATTTACACCCTTTAAAATTATAGGTTTTGACGAAGCCTATTTCTCATTTAAAAAACTAACCCTCGACTATAGTGACACCAGTAATCCCTTGGGTTTTGTATTACCTACTAATTACCCCGGAGGTTATACGGGTGAGATGGCCAATTTATGGCGTGGGTTTTATGTGGAAGAGGCTGAAATAGTTTTATCTGGTAAATTCAAAAAACAGGATGGTAGTAGCACCCGTTTTGGGGCTAGGAAATTATTACTCGACGAATATGGAATGACAGGTCTGGTGGGCGCTTCCAATTTATTAACCTTAGATCAAGGGACGTTGGGAAATTGGAAAATGTCGGTTAAGAATATATCTCTCGAATTCTTTACTGGTGATTTTAAGAGCCTAAAGTTAAATGGGGAAGTGTTGGTTAGTGGCATTGATTCACCCATGAAGTATGATGCCTATGCAGATGCCAGTAAAAATTACCATTTTGGCATTCAACCAACTAGTGACGTTAATTTTAATGTTTTTTCAGCTAAAATATCGCTGGCTCCTACTTCATCCATTACGGTAGATGTTAAGGATAAGAAGTTTGTGCCCACAGCCTTGCTTAATGGTGACATCACCTTTAATTGTGCTAAGTCTGAAGGTGATGGTGCTAAACTCCTTACAATCCCTAATATTAAGTTTGAAGGACTACGTATTTCGACCGCGGCACCCGTATTTGACATCAACTATGTGGCTTTAGCTTCTTCATCTGATAATTCGTTTAATAAATTCCCACTTACGCTTAAGAGTATAAGTTATGGAAAAAAAGATAAGGGCATCTCAGAGTTTAATTTTGACCTGTTGCTTAATCTGGCTCCATCCAACGAGTTAGCTATTTCTGCCTCAACCAATATAGGTGTTCAAGCTATAATAACAGACGGTTCGTTTAAATACAAAGGACTATCGCTAAACAAGATGCATGTTGAAGCCAAGTTAAAAGGTGCATTTGATATAACGGGAGAACTTGTTTTTGCGGATGGTGACGAAACCTACGGCAACGGTTTTAGAGGAGCCATAGATGCTGTGTTTGTTGAAACAATTGCGGTTAAGGTAATTGCCGTATTTGGAAATGTAAATGGATACCGATACTTTTTTGTGGATGGATTTGCCTCTAATGGAAAAACGGGTATACCAGCACCTCCATTTACTATTAATGGCTTTGGTGGTGGGTTGTTTTATAAGATGCGACAATCTAACAAACCTTCCGAGGGAAGTGACTTTGGGGAAGCTCTTTCAGGCATTAGGTACGTGCCAGACAATAAAAATTGGTTGGGATTTAAGGCCAGTCTGGCGGCTGGTGTCGTAAACCCCAGTTTAGTAAATGCCCGCTTAGATTTTGAAATCTTTTTTACGTCTAGTTATGGCATTCAACTCATTGGTTTTAACGGGGAGGCTACCATAATAGCACCCCCTACAGAGATGTTACCTGATGATGTTAAGGCTTTAGCACAAGCATCTGCTAAGGGTGAAAAGCCAGCGCCTGATAAGTCCAGTGCCATGCGTGTGACCATGCGGATGAAAAGAGATTTTGAGCAGAATATTTTTCATGCTGAGATAGAGATGTTTGTCAATGTGGCGGGTTTAATTAAAGGTACTGGTGCCAATGACAGTGCGGGTAAAGGTGTGTTACATATAGAACCAAGCAAATGGTATTATCATCTGGGCACCCCCTCCTTACCTGCTGGCATTACTTACTTTGGGTTAGCAAAAGTAAATGCTTATTTTATGGCTGGGCACGATTTGCCCACCGAATTACCCGTGAATTCAAAATTGGATGCCATTTTGAAAGAATCACCGAATAAGGGAGGTAATAGAAACCAAAATGTATTAAACACAGGGAAAGGTTTAACTTTTGGGGCTAGCTTGGAAATAGACACCGGGGATTTAAACTTTTTGATATTTTATGGTCATTTTAATTTAGGATTGGGTTTTGATCTTATGCTTATAGATGAAGGCCCCTTGGCGGCATGTGCTAATAGCATAGGTACTAAAGGAATAAATGGCTGGTATGGCAAGGGGCAGATATATGCCTATGTGGATGGAGCCATTGGATTAAAAGCAAAGATATTTGGCAAAACACGCCAATATGAGATATTAGCCATACAGGCAGGTGCCGCTTTGCGTATGGAAGGTCCAAACCCAACTTGGATGAAGGGTGTAGTAGGTGGTAAATACAACCTATTAGGTGGTTTAATAAAAGGAAACTGCCGATTTGAAATGACAGCAGGTAGTAAGTGTATTGAACGCACAGTGGATTTAAAAGACTTATCTATAATTGCCGATTTAACACCCAAAAACAGTGCCGATAAGGTTGATTTATTTGCGATGCCACAAGCAGTATTTACCATGCCAGTGGGTAAAACCATTAATATATCGGATGACCCAAATCTTAAACAGCAGTTTAGAATTAATCTAGCTGAATTTAAGGTGTATGCACCCAATGGATCCGAATACCCTGGACAAGCAGAATGGAATGCTGATCATACCTCGGTAGCAATGCGTATGCACAATATATTTGACAAAAGCACCACCTATAAATTGGTGACTAAGGTGAGTTTTGAAGAGTTGGTGAACAATACATGGCAGGCTTATAAAGGGGATGATGGCAAGGTGTATTACGAAACTAGAGAGTCGTCGTTTACCACAGGCCCACTACCCGAAAAAATTGATAAAAATGCCATTGCCTACTCGTACCCACTCGACCGAATGGTGAACTTCTACAAAGGGGAGTACAACAAAGCCTATGTGGCATTTAACCCTGGCGTACTGCCATTTTTTAGCAACACACCTGGTTACGTGCAAAAAGCGCGTTGGAAACAAGTGAATGGCCCTACGTTGTATTCTGCTTTGGCTTATAACGACCAAACCAGAACCGTAGAAGCTGACGTACCCGCCAGCCTGGTAAATGAAAAAATATACCGCTTTGAACTGGTGCATGTGCCTACTGCTACCAGTAGCAGTGTAGACCGAAACGTGAATGTGACCCAAGAGGAAGCTGTTAAAGAAGACGATGGCAACACCGCTAACATTACAGTACGTAAAGCAGAAGGATCCATAAGCAATAGCGAAGAGATAGCGTTTTATAGCATCCCCTTTAGATGTAGTAAATACAATACGTTCCTCGAAAAGTTTGCAACGAACCAAATTTATGTGATGAGTCTGAAAAACTACGATTACTACGTAGCGATGCCAGAAGGTGAATTTAATAGCGACGAGTTTTTAGATAAGTACGAAACCACAGGCTATGGGAACAAAGCTCCCTTAGTACAACGTGAAGCTGTGATGGCTAATGCGGATTGGTATCAGGCTAACTATGGTTATTTATTATACAACAATTACCCTTTCCACCAAGATACACGCATAAACGACAGAGTTGTTAATCTACTAGGCTTACCGCCTACTAAAAACATAGATATAGAACAAAATAATGCTAACTACCTGTTAACAGATGAGGATATAGCAACTGGACGTGTGCAACTATCCAGTTGCTCCACCTACTTTATTTATACCCTTACTAAAACGTGGAGAGACGATTATATGGAAATCCGTAACAGACTCGCGAACTTAGTTAAGACTGGATACGTTCCTGACGCAAAAGAAAACACTATTATAAAAGGTCATCCTTGGCCTCAAGTAAGTAGTGGTAATTATCCTATAGAGTTGAAATATGTTTTACCCGGTAAAACCGCACCATCCAGCTCTAAGGTAGTAAACATAAAAAATAACATCAAGTAATAATTAGTTGATATGATAAAGAATAAATTTGTACTAACCATCTATTTTTGCTTGTTTGCTACATCGTTTTTGAAAGCGGGTAATCCGATTAAATTTAAAATGACTTTCTGTAGTAATGTATATAGTACTAATACATGTAATTCTTACGAAAATGAAGGAAGCATAGATTCTCGAATAGATTTGTCTCCTGAAGGTTATAATCCTTATGTCCCTCATTATGGTCAAAACCAAGGAATGTTTGCTTTAGAAAGCATAACTATAGAGCCTTTTTTTGTGCTATTATATGGAAATGGTGGAACTCCAATTGAATGCGAAGATAGTGAGATAAAAATAGCTATTGACAACAATGGATTATACAACTGGAGAGGCGAACCTGTTACATCTCTTAAGGAAGATCGTTTTGAATACGGTTTTATGATGGTTCCAATAAAAATAAAATATGGGTCAAAAGAAAAAGTTACTTGGACTATAGTACAAAGAATTAAAGAAGATCAATTATTTTTATTTATAGAAAAAAAAATATGCCCGATGATTATAAAAATGAAGTGTTTTCAGTGCAAATGGTTTATCCTGATGGGAAATTTGGCGAGGAAATGAATGGTTACCAATTCCTACCTAAAGCAAATATCAACATAGATGTACCAAAGCAACCAACATGTCATGCAAGCAATGATGCTTCAGTTCTAATAAAATTCGAAAACACCCTAGGTCGGTATAATATTAATCTTTCTGGTGGGTTAAATAATATAAGGCTCACTGCGTCGGTGGATTCTTTAATAGATATAGGAATATTTAATAAAGATAGCCGTCAAATCTTAATTGATCAACGTTATGTTAATAAAGTAACAGAAACACTCACTGATGGCTCTACCTCAGGTAAAGTATTTACAGATGGAACATATACAATTGAGGTGTTTGGAGGTGGTGTATGTGATGTGGTTGGTAGTTTTAAAATTACAAGCCCTCCTCCTATAACACTTAGCGTAACTCGGACTGAAATTAGTCCTACTAAATTTCACACTAAAGGGCCAAATGAAACAGGTACAATTACATTAAAAGCTGGAGGTGGGAAAGAGGGGAGTGAGTTTTATTATGGATTAAGTCAAGGTCCATTTTACTATGTGTCAAATTACTTACCGTTTACAGGTGAACTCAACAAAGAAGTTCTTAAAGATGTTAATAATTTGTCTAGTTACAAAATTAAAACCAACAACAATTGTTATTTAATTTCAGATACAGTAAAATTCACAATGCCCGCCGCATTAAGCATAACCCTGGATACGGCCGATTGCCATCCTCCAAGTTGTAGTACTATAAACAGTTCGATTACTGGTAAACTGGAAGATGGTAAAATTAAAGCTACTGCTAGCGGTGGTAGTTTAAACTATAAATTTATTTTACACACAAAGCAAGCAGACGGGACTTTTACGGCGGGTAGGATACCAAGTAATTACTATACTGTAACAAGTTATAGTCGTAACGTCTTCCCCGAAGGCATTTACAAAATAGAAGTCCTTGATGAATTAGGGAATACGGCTATAACAAGTGAAATAAAATTAGAGACTCCAGTTATTGAGCCTAACGCCATAGCTGACATTGCTCTACCTTGTAATGGTGCAGAAACCCCCTTAAGCCTAACCGATACTCCAAATTACGTGATGGAATTTAAAACTGAAACTGATTTTAGTACATATACAACTTCAACTAAATTTGCTGCTGGTAAACATACTATGCGCTACTATTCAGACAAAAGTAAAATCTGTTACCAAGATCAAGAGTTTACGGTCACCCAACCCCAAAAACTGAGCATTAGTAACCCGATAAGTACCAATACCACATGTGCGGCGGCGGCAAATGGTACATATACGTTTGAAATAGAAGGTGGACTGCCAAATAATGGTTTTACTGTAGCGTTTGAAACCAAACCAGGAAGCAACACACCCGCCTACATTATTAACGATAGAAATGTTGTGTTAAGTAAATTATTAGCCGGGGATTATACGGTGAAAATATCAAATGGCGTTGGTTGTTCTATAAATCATGAATTCAAGATTCTATCAGCTAGTTCTTTTAGTGTGACTAATAGCCAGACTATGCCGCTATGTGCTTTAGCGTCTGATGTCAATAATACCTATGGTAAAATTAAGTTTTCTGTTACTAATCATACAGGTAATCTAACAATTAGTGATAATGACATACCTTCTGCATATACTAACAATTCAGAATATCTTGTAAAAGACATTTCTACAAGCCATGTATTTATAGTTAGTGATGAGGTTGGTTGCAGCCTGTCAGAAACAATTTCGTTTAGTTATAATACTAATACCTTAGCATTAATACAACCCTTAACATCTACCAACGTCTCTTGTGCTGGGGGAACCGATGGCTCTGTAACCTTAGGCGTAAGTGGTGGGTTTAATGCGGATGGCACTCTGCAAACATCTGATTATAAATACTCATACCAGCCTGATTCTCAGCTAGTAGCTGTAGCTCTTGAGTCATATACCTATACAGGCTTAACAAATAATACTTACACCCTTAGGGTAACAGATGGTGTAGGTTGTTATGTGGAAACAGAACATCGTGTTGATGTATCTAATGAGACACCACACGCCCCAATAGTAACACCAATTTCATGTACAGGTGTAGACGACGGTGAAGTACGCCTTGGGTCTATTCCTGCAACATGGGAAAACGCTTTAACGTACTCATTGAAAAAGGCTGATGGAACCGAAATGCAAATAGATCCTGAAACAAAAGGTTTTAAAGGTCTTAGTAATATTGGTTACACACTGCTGATTAACAGCGGAAATGGATGCAGCAAGAGCTTCAATATTAGCTTTTTAGGAAATAAGAATAATAACGACAAAATTAGCATCGTCCCCCTTGCTATAAATAGTCCGTCTTGCCCCAATAGTGATGATGGTACTGTTCAAGTAACGGTAACAACAAGTGCTGAAGGTGTTTATATTAATAGCTTAATGGCTTATTTTAATGATACTAAAGTAGGCCAAGTATCAGCAAATTATGTAGTGTCAGGTTTGAAGCAGCAAAAAATAACTCTTAAAGCTACTGATAATGTTGGTTGTACAAAAGAAGTGGCATATACCCCTGAAGCGTCAACAAACCCACTTACGTTAGTAACGGCCAAAGCAAACCCAGTATCCTGCTCGGCTTCATTAAAAGGTACTATAAGCTGTAGTGCAGAGGGCGGTAATGGCACGTATACATTTAATTTGTTTCGTGAAAATGATCAAACAGCCATTAAAACAGAAACTGGCACAGAGATTAGCTTTACGGGCTTAGGAGCAAAAAATAAGTATTATGTCATACTTACTGATGGTACTTGCGAGGTACAATCCGATTATTTAACATTTGCTACGCAAGCACCAACAATAACATGCAATGGTAATCTTGTACTAGATTGCATTGGCTACAACAACGGCAGCATTACGGCTAGCATAACTAATGCTATAAACACTGCTTCATACCATTACCTATTGTATAAGAAGGATGAAAAGATTGTTAACGGAGAAACGGTTTCTAATGATGTGCTTAAAACTTCTTTTAGCGATAAAAAACCCACTGATAAAGTGCTATTTGAAGATCTTTATGCGGGTTTATATAAAGTTGAAGTGTACGAAGACGACAATTGTAAATTTAATTACCCAGACCTTTCAATTAAAGATCCTTCGCCGATAGAAATAGGTGAATTTAGTACCACGTGCATCTCCAAAACAGGCGAAGAAACGGGTGTTTTTTCTATTGCTGCTTCTGGGGGAAGTAACAGCTACAATTACAAGTGGATAAGTGGTGATAAATCTGAGGAAGGTAAATTTAGTCAAGCAAGTCCATTTGAAAAAACCAAATTAAAAGCAGGTATTTATACCTTTCAGTTGCAAGATGAAAAAGGCTGTCGTTACTCTGATAACGCAGAGTGGTACGAAAAAGAAGTGGTGATTCATCAACCCAAAGAGGCCTTATCTTTTACCTATGCACTAACACCCGAAACATGTAATGGCTCAAATGATGCTAAAATTTGCATTATGGCGAGTGGTGGCTGGACTTGTGACGAGCATATAAATTGCAAAAATGAGGCTCATAACAATTGCCCCAATTGGTCTGATATTCCCTGCGAAGCAAGCCCTTACCTTTACAAAATAGGTGAGGATGGACTGTGGAGATGTGATTCAATCTTTTATTATGTAAAGTCGGGTGAATATACTATTTATGTGAAAGATAAGGCAGGGGAAGTTGTAAATGGTACCATTGTGGTATACTCACGCCCAAAACTCACACTTGCTATAAATAGCGAAGTGGGGGCTACTTGTCCGGGTTATGCCAATGGGTTTGTAACAGCAACAACTACCAATGGCGTAAAAAATGCAAATGAACATTTTACTTACACCATTAGTGGCATCAGTACAGCCATCGAACAAGGTGAATTGTTTAACTACCGTTTAGGAGCTGGTGAATATACTTTAACAGTGACCGATTTAAATCAGTGTAATGCCGATCGACGTTTTACCATTGATGAACCCTTACCACCCGTAATAACGGTTACCGCCAATGTCATAAGCGATAAAGGACAAGCGACTGGTAATATAGATGTTAGTTTACTGAATGGATCTGGCATCTATAATTATAAATGGCTTAAGGTAGGGTCTGCTGATGTGCTTAAGGAGGGGGTTTATGAAAAAGGCTCGCATCAATTAACCAATCTGTTAGCTGGTGATTATATATTACATGTGCAAGACACCGCTACCTGTGTATTTGAAGGTAACAACTCCTGGATGCAACGTGCTGTTACCATCAAAGAACCTGATTTAGCTTTGGCGTTTAAAACGCAGATAGCCACTGCTGCAACGTGTTATAATTACAATAATGGTAAAGCGCTGGTGCAGGCAGAGGGTGGATGGGGTTCTTCATACCTATACGCCATTGATGGCGAGGCGTGGCAAACAAGTGGTGAATTTACCCTTTTACCTACTGGTTTACACTTTATTCAAATCAAAGATGAAGCTGGTGTGGTACGTCGTTGGGACTTTGAGATTACTCAACCCCTCCCCTTTGGTATGGTGTTAGATCCTGTAGTTAATACCTCGTGTCAAACGTACAGCAACGGTGGCGTAAAAGCGACGATACAAAATGGGATAAACAGTTTCACTGGCTTAAATTATACCATCTCCCAGTTAGAACCCATTAAAAAAGAGGTTGTTACCTTGCAAAGTTTTAACCGTCGTTTTGCATATACTCAACTACCAAAGGGTGAATATGAATTACTGGTTACCGATGCCAATCAGTGTGTTACCTCTCAAAAATTTGAGGTTAAAGAACCATTGACGCCTACCATCAAAATCACTAATAACTACCTTAAAACCATTGGCGAACGCACAGGTCATATCCTTGCAACGGTAACCAATGGCAACCAAGGGTTTAATTATAAGTGTTATTGGAATGACGATGAGCAACCTTTTAAACAAGGTTTTACCAGCTCAACCATTGAATTAAAGAACCTTCAGGCTGGCACTTACTTCATTGCTATAAGTGATACTGCTAATTGCGTTTTTGGTTCGTCTGCGTGGATGCGCTGGACAGTGCTGATGAAAGAGCCATCTCAGCCATTGGCAATAACGGTGCCTACCAACAAACCCATTAGCTGTTTTGGCCAAACAGATGGCTTATTGCAAATTCAACCAGTAGGCGGATGGGGTGAGTACTCTATTTATTTAGACCAACAATTAGTAGATACGCGTACGTTTGAAAATCTAAGTGCAAAAACATATGCTATTACAGTGGTTGATAGTGCTGGCATTAGTGTGAGCAAAACATTTGATTTTATAGAGCCAGATTTACTGTCTGCCTCTTATAACAGCCATCAAAACATTAGCTGTTATAATGGTAAGGATGGAGCTATTACCTTAAACTTAGTGGGTGGTTCAGCACCGTATTATTTATCATCAGACCAACAAACATGGATGGCGGGCACTTCGCTTAGTAACTTGCCAGTTGGTAATTATACTGCTTTTGTCAAAGACTCTAGGAATTGTTTGGCTCAAGTGCCAAACATTACCTTAACACAACCCAACGCCATTGCTAAGGTATCAGAACGCATTAGTTATCCTCAATGTTTGGCTAATACAGGTAGTATAGATGCTATTTTTGAGGGAGGCACTGGCTTGCTTAGCTACCGATGGGTAATGATAGCCGATGATTATTCGTCGAAAACAGAATTAAAAAACCAAACATCGGCCAGTGTCAATGGGCTTTTTGCATCGAGGTATCAGGTTATTGTCACCGATGAAAATGCGTGTGTGAAACCGTTTGATTTTGCGGTGGGTAATGCCACTGATTTAACTATTGAAACCATCAGCACCCAGGCTATTTCCTGTTTTGGTGATACCGATGGTACGGCCATAGCTCAAGTGGTTAATGGCACGGCACCATATAGTTACAGTTGGTCCGGTTCAACAGCGTCGACGTTATCAAATGAGGCAACACAGCTTTCGCCAGGCACTTACAATCTACTTGTTGTGGATGCTGAAAAATGTAAAACCATAAAAGAGTTTACAATCAATAGTCCTTTACCTATCTCCTATCATCTTAATGAGTTACTTCAGCCGTTTTGTAGAGGTGGTGCCAAGGGTATAATAGATGTGTTAGGAAGTGGGGGTACTCCGGGCTATTCTTACCTGTGGTCCAATGGTAGTACTCAGTCTACAAATACAGCGTTAGATCCTGGTAAGTATACGTTAACGCTTACAGATGCCAATAGATGCGCTACAGACTTTGATTTTGAAATGAGTTATCAGAAAACCATTGTTCCCTTTATTGGTAACGATACCACTATTTGCCAAGGTCAAAATCTGGTAGTGTATGGTGGCGATTATCAAACCTTTAGCTGGACTTCTAACCATAACTACAGCAGTAGCAATAGGAGTGTAACTCTAAGTGAGCCAGCCGAATACTTTTTAAAAGTGCAAGATAAGGATCTCTGTTTAGGTTTTGATACTTTAAAACTAGCTCTTAGTTACCTCAACATAGATAAAGTAGAGGTAAAACCAGTTAGTTGTTTTAATGCCAAAGATGGAAAAGCAGAGGTGGTGGTTAGTCCTGCTAATTGGCAACATACTATACTTTGGCCTGATGGCTCTCATAATGCCACGTTTGAACATTTAAGTGGGGGCATCTATACGGTAGAAGTGGTAGATAAGTATCACTGTAAAGCTAAACAGTCGTTTGTGGTTATTGAACCTCAAGTGCTTCAGCATGTGTCTAACCTAACTAAGGATCCCTTATGTAATGCTAAGGCGGATGGCTTTGTTTTTGCAGAAGTTAAGGGAGGCACCTTACCCTACTCGGTGAGTTGGTCCAATGGTGCTACAGAACCATCTATTTATCATTTAGATAAAGGGGTGTATCAAGTGCGTGTGACAGATGCTAATAACTGTTATTTCGAAAAAACCTATTCCCTTAATTATCAACGTTTGATAAATCCTAATGTGGGTAACGACACCACCCTATGTGCTCCTAAGTCTTTAGTTTTAGATGCGGGGCTGTATCATACCTACCAATGGACTTCAAAATTAAATGGCTCTACTACAAAAAGACAATGGACGGTGAATAAGGCAGATACTTATTATTTAGCGGTAACTGATAATGATAATTGTTTTGGAAACGATAGCATTCGCGTGGATGTGAGTGATGTTAAACTAGACAAACTAGTCACCAGAGATTTAAGTTGTAACGGTGATGCCAATGGATGGGCTAGCATTGAGACTACGCCATCGGTTTGGCCATCGGTTATAGAGTGGAGCAATGGAACCATTGGAACCAAGAATCAGGGACTTAGTGGTGGCAACTATTGGGTGCGTGCCACCAATAACATAGGTTGTCAAGATCGAAAAGAATTTAGTATCGTTGAGCCATCCCGCTTATTCATCAAAAGCAGTAAGACCTTAGATCCCTTGTGTTTTGGCGTTTATAATGGGAGTATCGACGTGTTGGCCTCTGGTGGTTTACCTGATTATACCTATACGTGGCAGCACGGTGCTAAATCGAGTAGTTTAAGTAAGTTAGATCGTGGACATTATGCAGTAACGGTTACTGATGTTAACAATTGTATGGTTACTCAGGCCTTTAATCTAAAATACCAACGTGCGGTTAAACCTGATTTAGGTCCCGATCGAATTATTTGTAAAGATAATGCGGTGCGTTTATACGCAGGACTCTATAACTCTTACCAATGGCGAAATGCAACGGTTAATTTAGGTAATGACTCATCCATACAGGTTGCTCAGGCTAATGTGTATTACTTAGATATTAAAGATGAATACAAGTGTATTGGGCAAGATACCATTAACATTAAAACCAGACCATACGACTTGAAAGCCGAATTTTTAATGGCTAGTAATGTGTCTGTGGGTGATACCTTACTAATTGTGGAAGTTAGTCGTCCAAAGCCAGATGCTTTTACTTGGAACTTTACTGGTAAACACAAGGTGGTAGAAGTTGCTACTTATTACAGCAAGGTGGTGTTTGAAGAAGAAGGCGTGCACGAAGTATTGTTGGAGGCTTATGTTAATGGCTGTCTATCGCAGTCTATCAAACCTATTTTAGTTAGCAAAGCACATGAAGCTGGTGGTGATGAGGATGAGAATGAACCTATTAACGTTAAAATAGCCACTGTTACGGCGTCTCCCAATCCATGTGATGGCATCTTTACAGCTAAAGTGGCTTTACACGATATTAACCCAGTTACCTTTTACTTGGTTAATATTGGTAATGGGCAGATTATTGAGAAACGCAAGAGACAAGGGCAAAAAGACTATGAGGAAGTTTTTAACGCTGGTAGAACGGGTAATTACATTCTGTTTACCGAGGTGGGTGACGAACGACGTGCTGTTAAAGTAGTGGTTTATTAATGGCTAGATACTCCGTGTTTCAATGGTGGGTCTAGTGGTAGATTAAGTATATTATTAATTAATAAATTGTATCGATACATGTCTAGTGTAAAAGTAATCTTGTTGATGGTGCTGTTGGGTCTTATGACTAATACTGCTCTTAAAGCACAGGATTCGGATGTAAAAAAAGATGAGTTATTTCTATTGGGACGCACCCTGCCAGACTCTATTCTGTTGCGTTGGGCGCCTAGTACTTACCGGTTGTGGTTGGTTGGTAATACGTATGGTTACCGGGTAACTCGTACCACTCTGATGAAAGATGGTAAAATACTTGAAAACAGACAAGAGCGCCTGCTAACACCCGAACCCCTTAAGCCTAGGTCGTTAGACGAATGGGAAAAGTTAGATGGCTGTGACGAATATGCTGGTATTGCAGCTCATTCTATATACGGCGATGGTTTTGATGTGTCTTTAGGTGGTTCTAATACGGGTATGGTTGATTTATTTAATAAGGCTACGATACAAGAGAATAAATTTGGGTTTGCTCTTTATGCTGCAGATATGAGTGTGAATGTGGCTAAATATCATGGTTTAATGTATGTGGATAAAGACGTGGTGAAAGGTGAAAAATACATCTATAACGTCTTTCTAGATAGAGTGCCTGAAGACATGAAGCGAGATACCTTGGTCTTGTTTACCGGGGTGGATGAAACGTTGCCCATTCCGGCGCCAGCCGATTTTAAGGCAGAGGCAGGCGATCGCCAAATAATACTTACCTGGGATAATAAATACCAAAAACAATTTTACAATAGTTTTTGGATTGAACGATCTGCCGACAACGGCAACACCTTTAAACGTTTAAATAACAAACCGTTTTTAAATACCACAGCACCTGGTTACGAAGAGGCTCCTTTTCATCATTACATTGATACCATTGCTACTAATGGTCTTTCCTACGCCTACCGCATTATTGGTATTACGGTGTTTGGTGAGCTTAGTCCTCCTTCTGAGGTATTAAAGATAAATGGTCTTAACTTAATTACCCAAGCTGCGTCTATCAACAAAACGTATTCTACCGATGGCATTAGCCTTACCTTAAACTGGTCGTTTGCTAACGATAATAAGGAAGTGATTGATGGATTTAGACTATTTAGATCTAAGCAGTTTGATACCGGTTACGTGTTAATAGCAGATAGTCTGCCGCTAACTAGCTCTTCGTATATCGACACAAAACCGTTGTATAATGCATATTATAGATTACAAGCCTTTAATAAGGATGGCGATGGGCCAATGGGTTTACCTAAGATGGCTCAAGTGGTGGATTCCATACCGCCTCTTGCTCCCACTGGCTTATCAGCCAAAGCAGACACATCTGGTTTGGTTACCATTACATGGAATGCTAACACAGACGATGACATCTATGGGTATCGGATTTATCGTGCCAATGCCACACACGAGGAGTACTCATCGATAATAGCCTCTCCAGTGGTGGACACGGTGTATATTGATCAGGTGGAAATAAAAACATTAACTAAAAACGTCTTTTATAAAATTAAAGCGTATGATTTACGTCAAAATCAATCCGCTTTCTCGGAGGTGTTGATGGTGGAACGTCCTGATATAGTACCGCCTAGCCCTCCTCTTATCACATCTATAACGCCAAGTGACTCTGGCATAGTAATTCTGTGGATTAACAGTATCTCTGAAGATGTTGACAAACAACTCTTGTACAGAAATAGGGTGGGTAGTAATGATTGGAAACTCATTAAAACATTTTATCCCGTAGGCGATACCATGTATAACGACGTGCCAGACCTCAACAACGCCATTTACAGGTATTTACTAATAGCTGTAGATAAAGCAGGTAACGAATGCAAGCCATTAAAGCCTGTGTCGGCTAAATACGCTGCCAACACCCATAAACAAGTGTGGATTACGCCCAAGGTTAAAAGTTATAAACGCGATAAAGTGGTAAGAATAAGTTGGGATGCACCTGCCTTCCCCGTAAGTCGGTTTCTAATTTATACCTGCGAACCCAAAGGTCAATGGCATCTTATTGATGGCGTAGGGGGGAGTGTTTACGAATTTGAAAGCACGTTTTATTACGGCCAAAAGAATGCGTATAAAATAAAAAGTGTAGAATAACTTAGTTTACTTATACTATTAATTTATTATCGAATGATTAACAAGTTCGCTTGTGTTTTATGTGTATTGTTAAGTAGTGTGACTTTTATAACCATGGCTCAACAGATCGATCAAATAGGAAAAAAAGGGGGTGTTACACTTGGGGGTGGTATAAGTGCCAATCAGGTGTATCGCAGTGATGCCCAACAGGGTATTAATCCCTACGCCATGGTGTTAGCTGGTAATATAAACACATCGTTATACGGTGTTTCGGTGCCATTATCATTTGCATGGTCAAATAATCAGTGGTCTTATACGCAACCTTTTAATCAGTTTACCATGTCGCCTTCGTACAAGTGGGTGACGGCTCATTTGGGGTGGACCACCATGAGTTTTTCGCCCTATTCGCTCAATGGTCATAGTTTTGCGGGTGTTGGGGTAGATGTTAAGCCCAACACTAAGTTTTCGATAAGTGCCATGTATGGCCGCTTGTTAATAGCTACCAAAGGAGATACCCTACAAGGGGTTGATCCGCAATACAAACGAATGGGTGGTGGATTTAAGACCAAGTACACTTTTTCGTTTGGTGAAATTGGGGTTCATTTTTTTAATGCCACCGACGAAACCACAAAACCAGTTGAATACATCGACTCGTTAGGCATTGTACCACAAGATAATATGGTTTTAGGAACCACTTTCTCGGTGCGCCCATTCGAACGTCTTTCACTCAATGGAGAGGTGTCTATGTCGTCGTTAAGTAACGATAAACGCATTAGTTCGGCCACTGACTTTGGTGGAGCAGCCACCTTTCAGTATGCCGCTGTTAAAACAGACCTTACGTATAGCACCAGCATTGGGTCGGTGGGAGCTGGTGTTGAATATGTGGAGCCGGGTTATAATACCTTGGGTAGTTATTACATGGTTAACGACTTTGTGAGTTATACGCTTAATCTGGCAACAGTACTAGTGAATGGTAAGGTGAATGCCGCAGCAACCCTAGGCGTGCGAGAGTCCAATCTTAGCAAACAATCAGAAACAGACCAACAAGACGTGGTGACCAACTTAAATGTTGGATTTGTGCCCAGCGAAAAAGTAAGTTTTAACCTCACCTACTCTAACTTTTATAATTATTCGTTTATCAGACCCCTTTTTGACGAAACAAACGTGCATACCAGTTACGAACTACTAGACACCTTACATTTTACGCAGATTAGTGAAAACATAGCCCTTAATGGCAATTGGATGATGAAGGATACCGAAGCGCAAAAACACACCCTTAATGGCGGTGTGAATTGGCAACAGGCCACACAAACTCAATCTGATGCGGTGGAAAATTCAAACTCTAGTTTTATCAATGGCTCTGGGGGCTATAGTTGGGGTTTGGTAAAACAAGATTTTAGCTTGGGTCTAAATCTTAATTACTCACGTAATACCATGCCCGATAATATTAGTGAGGCGTATGGCCCTATATTATCCATCCGAAAAGGGTTGTTTAACAAAACCTTACTTAATAACATGTCGGTATCGTGGAATGGAACCTATGTGGATAAATTAAAAAACGGCAACGTGATAACGGCCAGGTGGGGCACTAACTATACACTTAAAAAACAACACCGTTTAAATTTTAGTTTGGCATGGTCGCAGCGCAATAGGCTCATTGGCCCAAGCGTAAGTTATACCACGGCAACCTTGGGTTACAGTTATCAATTTAGTTTAAAAAAGAAAACAAACAACGAATAAGGCAGCCCCATTTATGGTTTTGAATGGAGCTGACAATTAAAACAAGCTATTATTTATCAAGCATTTATAAAATACAAGGCGTAACAATGAGGCATTATCACCCTCTATTTTAGTTGAGGTGTAATTAAATGGCTTATCCTGAATACCAATACATAAACAGATGAAAAAATACATCTTTCTAGTCATACTTTTAATAAACAGCTTGTTAGGCTCAGCTCAAACAACCTATCCGGTGCGTACTTATACCGTACTTAATCCTCCCATGCCCACTTCATTAAGTGGTTTTGCGAGCGAAACAGGGCGTTTACAACTCAATATCAATGTAGACGATGTGTCGTTAGATGCCTATCCGGTGAAGTTTAAGTTGATTATTAAAGGCAATGGTATTAAGATGTATACCAAACCCAATATGATACAAAATCCCTATTATTTAAATGGGGGTCTACACGAAGTGCTTACCGGCTTGGACCTAGAGCCCTTTTTTAATCCTAACAACCTTGTTTTTGAGGGTTACAGCTTGAGTGAATACCAACGCACTGGTCGTTTGCCAGAAGGGGTGTATCAAATCTCATTTGAGCTGATTGACTATTACCATAAGATTAACATCTCACAAAACATGCCAGCAGTGGGTGTTAGTTACCTCACGCGGGCACCTCGTTTGACCTTCCCAATGAATAATAGTGAGGTGAATCTGTTAAACACCCCGGTTATTCGATTCTCGTGGATGGGTAGCATGCCCAACGATCCATCAGCGCAGGCAGTATATCGTTTTCGTTTGTTTGAGATACGTCCTAGTGGTCGCAATGCCTATGAGGTGGTGGCGGTATCTAATCCTATTTTTACGGTGGATAGCAAAAACCCTTTTTTAAATTACGACCAGGGGTTACCGCCCTTGATACAAGGGCAAGAGTACGCGTGGCAAGTACAAGCGGTGGATTTAACAGGCAAAACAAGTTTTCAGAATAAAGGATTGTCTGAGGTATTTGTGTTTAAGTATGGGCAGAGTTGCAAAACACCCGTTATTAGTATTACCACGGTTGGCAACAACGAGGTGTCTGTTAGTTACACAGGTTCTTCTAATGTATTGGTGTACCGTATTTTTCATAGAAAAGTAGGCAGTGAAGACTGGATCGCTAACGAAACCAATGCCACAAAATACACCATTAAAAATTTGGATGATAATACGGGTTACGAAATTAAAATGGTGGCTGTTTGTTCGTCCGAACAAAGTGAAGAGAGTAAAACCGAACGTTTTAAAACCAGTTGGAAGGTAGATTATACCTGTGGTAGCAACGCTAACGCCTTTGACTTAAGCAACAAGGAACCCTTAGCTAAATTGGCACGTTTTGATCTTTTTAAAGCCGCCGATTTTACCATTGAAGTGGTGGAGGCCTCTGGCTCAAATGGGGTATTCACAGGTTCGGGATTTGCCCTGGTGCCCTATCTTAATTTTGTGAAATTAGGCGTTGAATTTACGGGTGTTACCATCAATGCCGACCGACGTTTGATTGAAGGTACCGTAAAGTTTAAATACAACGAAGCCACTGGCATGGTAGTAGGCTTTAGTGGTGGCAACGATAACGCACCCACACAGGTAAATGCTTTGGATGCTCTTAAAAAATCCACCGATGTGCAGTTGGAAGTGCCCGACGAGATAGCCAGAGTTGAAATTAATGGAACAACAGTAACGGTAACAACCGTTAATGGGCAAACGTACTCTAAAACCGTTAGTGAGGGACAAACAGTGGGCATCAGTGGTGCCAATGGTAAAACCAATTATGTGGCCGATACCTCTAGTGGACAACTCTATACCTCACCCAGTCCTTCGCAAAATAGTGCCTCGTCGAGTGCGGTGGCTACTGCCGCACAAACAGGACAATATGGGGTGACTGCCTTATTTAAACCAGCCGCCAAACAAAAATATGGTTTTGATGTGGTAGGCGATGGCTCTAAAAAACCCAATGCCTATGCTTTACTTAATAAAAGTGGCGATAAAATAGCTTGGAAATCGTTGTCGAGCAGTGCTGCCGATTATGTAGATGTGGATGTGCAAGGGGCTCCGGTGGATAGCCTACGTTTTGTACGTTCTAGTGGTATGTTGGCACCCAGTAGTCACACCAAAACTGGCGTGCAATTGTTAATGGCTGGTTTGCCCGCAGGACAAGAAGAGGTGTTGACAGCGGCGCTAGTAAAAACAGATAAAACACAACAAACACTCACCGAAGTGGGCGCATTGGGTTTGGTGAGTTACGACCGACAAACCAAAAATGTGGTGTTGGTACCCATTAATACAGCTAAACACCCTGTCTCTGCAGGCTTTGTAAAAACAGAGTTAGATCGTATTTACGCCCCAGCCGTAGTAGATTGGATGGTGAAGCTAGAGGCACCCTTCACCTTTTCCATACCCGCCACCGGTTTCGATACCGAAGGCACCGCCCTATTAAGCAAGTACACGCCCAGCATGAACCAGTTGATTAATGCCTATAAAAAGGCACGAGGCATCAACAAAAACAATGTGTATCTCTTTTTTATAGACGAGCCACAAAGCACCAAAGAAGGGTTTATGCCCCTCACCGGACAGTATGGCTTTATCTTTAACTACACCGCCAACAACCCCACCCTGCTGAGCCACGAGTTAGCCCACGGCACCTTTAACCTACGCCATACCTTTAGCGACAAGGCCAAACTGCAACTGCCACAAGGCACCACCACCAACCTGATGGACTACACCAATAACACCGAGCTGTGGAAATACCAATGGGACGCGATTCATGATCCGCAGGCGATGTTGTTTGCTTGGGCGCAGGATGAAAATGAGGGGGCAAGTATAAGAACCGACACGTCAACTATTGGTACTTGGAAAGAGATATTCCCCAATAGCTCCGATGCAGAATTGTTAAAAATTTCAAGAATTTACGATACTGTAGCAGTTCATTTTGATTCTTTAAATATTAACTCTGTAAAAGATAACATCATATTTAAAGGAGATTTAAAGGACTGGTCTGTGCGTAAGTCTTCACATTCCGGAAAATTAAAGCAAGTTGCAATTAACATAGCAACCAAGGATAGACCGGATTATTCCTCGGTCGACCCAAAAGAAATTTATATTGAGAATTATACATACGAAACAAAAATTGACACGGTGAAATGGACACATAATACCAATGTTGCCCTTCATAGTTACGTAAATGCCTTTAATTTCACGAAGCCAAAGATTACAAACCTTGACAAGTTGAATGAAATAACAACAATTAAAGTTGCAACATTTAAACTTAAGTCAAACAACAGTACCGAATTAGGATATATTGCACCGCTTGATTATAATGGTGTCCCAAGCAATGACCCCAAATACAAAGCTTTACCATCGTACAGGATAGATGATTATGCATTAGTTGCTTTTTACTCAAACAGTGGTTCCAATCCGGATTTTGTTTTCCAGCTAATACCGACGAGGTCAACAAAAGATTATGAAGTGGCATCATGGCTTAAGCACCTTGATATATTGAATGACACAGCGAGTTCAATAACCCTGTCCACAAAACAACTATCACAAATATTCCCTAATGCCGATACCGCAAGAATAAGGGAGGTCGTAAATGCTATCAATAAATACAGCAGTGATTTCAATATCACTACACCAGAACGCATGAGTCATTTTCTAGGACAGATAGGAACGGAAACAACCGGAGGCGGCAAACCGCTTTCAGCACTTGTTGAAAGTTGTAACTACACCGAATCCAATATTAAAAGCGATTTTGCACAAAGGGTAACCAGCCCGAGGATTAATACCAATAATAAAACATTCCAGCCTTTGTTAAACCCTGATTTGTTTGATGGGTTTACGGGTACGGAATATTATTTCCTTATTTCAAATAATGTAGCAATTAAGGATACAATATATCATTTAACAAACCAGGTTTTTGACAGCACGGTAACCAAGTATTCCTATTCTGGGCAAGGCGTAAAGAACAAATACTTAAATGGCAACGAGAGCTGTGCATTTTTCAGTTATGTATATTGCTGCAATAAATCTGGTCTTGGAAATGGAGATGTAGCTTCTGGTGACGGGGCTTTGTTCCGGGGACGAGGGTTTATTCATTTAACCGGAAGAAGCAATTATGAAACAAAATTCTATAATTATTGGAAAAAGGAATATCCCAATGACACCAGGACGCTTGAACAAATAGTTACACTCCTTGAAACCGATGTTGACCTTGCTATGAAAGTATCCATGATATTCTGGAAATACAATGGCATAAACCAAACCATTAACAGTTCCAGTTTTGACAGCAACAATGATGAGATACGGCAGGTAAGTGTTTTGGTTAATGGTGGTGACGTAAATAAAAAACCAAAAGATAAAATTGCAGGGTACACAACCAGAGAGTCCAATACCATCAATGCTTATAATGTATTAAGTAAAAAATAAACCATCATGAAAAGAAAAGTAATATTGGTTCTATTATTGACATTCAATATTTTATTGTTTGGTCAGGAAGAAGAACAGAAAGTCTATAATACTAAGCAACTTCAAGGAATATGGCAGATGTATGCTAATTATACTTACCCTACCCAAGAATCATTTTATAAAATTTTTCATGTTTTCAAAGGGGAAAAATGGTTAACAGTAGATTTAAGCGAAGATTTATATGATAGGTTCAGTGTAGTCGTTACCAAATATGGATTTACAGATTCTTATTTTAGAGATGAAATCTGTGCTTTACCTTCCCTTAAAGATACGGGAAGTGTTTTTGTTTCTTTGGCAGAAAAGGCAGCCCTTAAAGATTGTATTATTAATATTGATGCAACATTTACTCTGAAAGAAAAAAGCAATTTAATCATTTTCCGAGATGAGTGCGAATATATAGATAAACTACCAAAAGAAGCTATTAACTTTTTGTACAAACGAGGGAAACACGATAACAGGGACTATGTCAAAGAATTACTAGACATGCAGGTATACGGCATACAGGTCGAAAAGAGCTTTATTTACGATTCGACCCTAACCAAAACGGAAATTTACCTTGTAGAGGATGATATTATTATAGTTACAGGCAAGCAAGATGAATTTATAAAAATGGAGTACGAGACCGCCAAAGGAGATACCATTAAAGGATGGTTAAAGAAAGAAGATGTAAGCTGTATTCAATGTAATTGATAGCTACTTAACCAGCTTCACCACTTCATCCACCACCTTGTCCAGAAAAGGTTTTTTCACGGCAGTGGCTTTACCAATGATAAGGCTTTCGTTAAGCAGGAAAATTTTATGTAGCCTGATAAAGCTCTTCAGTGGCAGTTCTTTGTTACCTGTAAAATCGTTTTTGGCAATAGGAAGTGAAAGTAAATCCGTTTTTTCTTTCGATGTAATTTGCACCATCAGGTAATCACCTGTTTGGTTTACTATATCATTGGAAATAACAAGGGCAGGGCGTTTCTTGGCATTGCTTAAATCCGTAAACGGGAATTTTATGATTACGATATCGCCTTTTTTATACTTCATATTACAAAAGATTGTCCCAGCGGTTGTCTTCTTCAGTAAGCCAGTCTTC
>QKIO01000306.1 GCA_003251015.1 Bacteroidales bacterium | reverse complement strand
AGAATAAAAAACCTGTTCGTCATCTTAATAAGTTAAGACCACGAACAGGCTTTTTTGATGTTAGGGAGTTTTATTAACTCTACTCAAATTTGGATTTAATTTTTACATTAAATTCTGGAGCTTCTACAAGGTGGAATGTAGCCGAAGCGAATTTAACAGAGCCTTGGGTGGCATCTACCAGTTTTAATATTTTGGTAAAGAGCTCTGTTTTGGTAACTCTGCGTTTTTTGTAATCCACCACGTAACGTAACGAAAATTCTACCCAATTATCGTTGGCCACCAACGATACCATGGGTTCTGTTTGGGCATTTTCGAGGCGGTATTTGTCTTGTAGAAATGCCCACATCTCTTTTGTTTTATTGGGTAGGTCGTCGGTCACTTCGGCACCTGCAGTTAGTAAAATCTCTTTGGCTTTGTCGTAATCACTGCCGTATTGAACGGGTATTTTAATTTCATCCCACAAAAAGGGAAAATCACCCGAATAATTATATACCGGTTCTTTAAATACAAAGCTATTAGCGACTAGTACAATTCTACCGTTATATAGGTCGCCATCCACCCATTGTCCAATTTCCATGATGGTAGTGCGTAATACACCTATATCCATCACATCACCTTTGATACCGCCCAATTGCACACGGTCGCCTGTTTTGTAAAAGCCACCAAACATAATGGCCAACCAGCCAGCAAACGATGCAATCACTTCTTGAAGGG
The DNA here is from genome assembly GCA_003251015.1 of Bacteroidales bacterium. Lineage (GTDB taxonomy): Bacteria > Bacteroidota > Bacteroidia > Bacteroidales > Marinilabiliaceae > SZUA-582. The sequence goes on along the minus strand of QKIO01000306.1, from coordinate 6,133 downwards.
CAAAGGCAATACCTGCTCCAGCCACCCCAAAAGCAACTGTTAATCCACCTAACTTGTCGCTATAGACAATAGAGACTAAAATAATAGTGAGGATAAAACCAATGAAGCTGCTAAATTTTTTGGCGCGATAGCGGTTATCGGTATCTTTTATCTTACCCAAAAGATTGCGTTGTACCGATTTGATGGCCACCCAAATGATGCCAATGCCCACAAAGATGGCTACTATTTTCCCAATGGTAGGGTTAAATAGAAATGTTTCAATTGTTGATTTCATGTTCTTTGGTATTTAGATGGACAACTCGTTGTGGAAAGGGGATAGTAATATTTTTAGCTTTAAGTGCCTTAAAAATCTCAATCCGTAACTCGCTTTTAGTATTTTCAACTCTAAATATTTCGTTGGTGTAGAAGTACACAGAAAAAAGTAGGGCTGAATCACCATAATCTTCAAAACGAACAAACGATTGGGGGCTGTCTAATACTTTTGGGTGTGCTTGTGTCACATCCTTTATAAGTTGCATTAAGGGCTCAACATCAGTGGAGTAGTCCACTCCAATGTCTACCTTAAAGCGAGAGGCAATTTTACTATGCGTCCAATTGATTAGTTTGTTGCCAGTGAGTTCTGAATTGGGAAGAATAACATAGTTTTCGTTGCGACCTAATACTGTGGTAGTTCTGAAATTAATCTCCTGTACTCTATAGATGTGGTCATTTACCTCTATAATATCATTTACTTTTAAAGTGCCATCCAACAATAAAATAACACCTGATATAAAATCGTTAAAGATGTTTTGTAAACCAAAACCTAAACCAACCATGATGGCTGCCGAACCAGCTAGTAATACCGATATGTTAAAGCCTAACAGGTGAAGACCAAGTATAAAAGTTAAGACTATAACTAGATAATGAGATAATTTGTTGACGGCAAATTTTTTGGCCTGATCAAGTGATTTTGACCGAAATATAACTTGTTTAAGTATCATACTTAGTAAAATAACCACCGCAATAAGAACCACAAAACTTAAGATGTTATGTGTTTTAAGGGTATAGTCTCCTATTTCTATTAGGGTGGTATTCATCATTTCTTTCATTGTGTTTTGGTTTTTAGTGTCGTGCCGCAGTGGCTACAATAGTTGGCGTGAATGTTATTATTTGTTTGACATTGAGGACAGTTATGTTTCGTTTCGTTTGATTTTGATAGTTCTACTGTGATAATGCCTGTGGGAACAGCAATAATAGCATAACCAATAATCATGGCAAAGGATGATATAAATTTTCCTAAGATGGTATGTGGTACGATGTCGCCGTAACCAACTGTGGTGATGGTGATAATAGCCCAATAGATACTTTGTGGGATGCTGGTAAACCCATTATCTCCATGCTCCACCACGTACATGATGGTGCCTAAAAGGATGACGATGGTTAATACGGTGGAAAAGAAGATCATGATTTTGTACGAACTGGCCTTTAAAGCTTTTAACAACATGATGGCTTCATTGTTAAATCGAACCAGTTTTAATATTCGAAACACTCGCAAAAGACGTAAGATACGAACCACTAATAGGTAATGATATCCCGAAATAAATAGACTTAAGAAAGTGGGCAGGATGGCCAGTAAATCGACCAAACCCCAAAAGCTAAAGATGTAGCGAAATGGTTGTTTGCTAATAAAGATGCGAGTCAGGTATTCTAAACTAAACAAAATGGTAAAAAACCACTCTATCCAATAAAACGCTTTGTTAAAATAAAGATTGAGGGTGGGGACACTATCAAGAATGGTAATGAGGATACTTATAAGTATGCACCACAACAGAGCCACATCGAATGTTTTGCCACCCTTGGTATCACTTTCAAATATTATTTTATGAAGGTGTTGTCTTTTGTTCATTATTCATTTTTTTTATTAAAATAGTGGTTTGCATCTGGTTAAGATGAGTTGTTGAGTAAATAACCAATATTTTTGAAAACTAAGTTACTAAGATAAGTAACTTTTTATTCAGCGTTGCGATAAATAGCTTTAATAGTCTTGCTGTCTTAGTATTATTTTTTTTTGATTTGATGGTTTCTGTTGTTGGATGGTTCATTATTTCTACATTTGTTTTAAAGTGTTGTATTGTTGTTGATTAAACTTCTTAATTGAAGTTGGTGTTTAGTTAATGATTTTAAAGTCAGGGTTTTGTATTTATCTATTTTCATATTACTATTGGGTGGTTTGGCGCTGTTTTTAATGGGCATGCAGCACTTAAGTTCTTCTGTGCGTAAGCTGGCAGGTAATCACATTCGTGAAATGCTTAATTCATTCACCAAAAATAAGGTGGTTGCTTTAGTGTTTGGGATCATCTTTACGGTCTTGTTTCAAAGCAGTAGTGCGGCTTCGGTGGTGATTGTTGGTTTTGTGGATGCGGGTTTGATCGTGTTTTCTCAAACACTACCCATATTATTAGGAACGGGCATTGGAACCACCATTACGGCTCAGATTATTTCATTTAAAATAGGTCATTTCGCTTTGTTAGCGGTAGCTCTGGGCTTTTTTGTGGGCACTTTTGGTCAACGTAAAATGCAGCCTTGGGGGTATTTGGTGATGGGTTTGGGTTTGCTCTTTTATGGCATGCAGTTGATGTCTGAGTCGATGATTCCCTTGCGTGACAATGCGGTGGTAAAGCAATGGCTGGAGTCGGCTAATAATCCATTTTTGGGTTTGTTGGTTGGTTTGTTGGTGACGGCCATCATCCAAAGCAGTGCGGCTTTTATTGGTTTGTTAATTACGTTATTAACGAGTCATTTATTAAACTTCGACCAATGTTTGCCAATGATAATAGGAGCTAACATAGGGACAACAGTTACGGCTTTGGTATCGTCTATAAATGCTTCACATAAAGCCATCAAGGTTGCTTTGGTGAATACCTTGTTTAGGGTGCTTGCTGGGGTGGTGTTCTTAATGATTCTTCCTTTCTGGAAAGAGAGTACTTGGGTTATAACCAGTGAGGGGGAAGGTGCAAGAGCTATTGCTAATGCACATACCTTGTTTAATTTAGGTATGGTTATTTTAATGTTTCCTTTAATTGGATTGATTGCTCGCAAATTTGAGAAACTACAGTTTAAACGGAAGGTGAATCCTACTGTACAATTGAAATATTTAAATTCGGATGCCGTGGCGGTGGCTGGTGTGATTACCCCAATTTTACGTAAAGAATTGTTGGAAATGGGGCAGTTGGTGGCCGAGATGTTAAAGCATTGTATGGAGCCCTTTTTTAATCGCTCAATGGAGGCGGTGGATAAAATACGCGACATGGAAGAAAAGGTGGATACTTACCGTGAAGAGATAAACCAATTTCTGGTGCGTAGCCATCGTGATATCACCATTGATAGTTGGTCTGATGAGGCTTTTCGTCAATTACATATTATGAATGAATTGGAGCAAGTGGCTGATATTATATCTGTTAGTATTATGCATCATGGCGAAGAGTGGTTGAAAAAAGATATTGAATTTTCGGAGTTGGGTAAGGCGGAGTTGGCTTCTTATCACGAAAAGAGCATGAAGCAGCTTAATCGCGCTTTATCATTAATTGAGCATAATGATTTTTCTAAGGCGCATCATCTAAAACTCAAATATCGTAAGTATGCCTATATGGCTTTTGACTTAGAGATGCATCACTATAAGCGCTTATTTGTGGACAAAACCACCTCACCAGAGTCGGGTAAGGTACATATGGAATTGATTAATCATTTGCGCATGATTAATAGTAGAGCCACTAATTTTGGTCGTATTATCTTGCTAGACGAAGAGTTAAGTCGTGATGTTTCAAGTGATTCTATTACTGAGTAATACTGCATTTGTATTAAGGTTTTAGTTTAGGTTGTGCATGGGCTTTTGTTAAGGCTATTAAATGTCCATAATCGTTGGCAATAATGCAAAAAGCATACGACTTAATAATTTTATTTTTAGTAGAAATTTTGTAATTTTGCTTTATGTGCAAAGAAAAATTAATAACAGGATTAGACATTGTTCGTCAAATGAGTAAAGCAAGGATGATTTTAAATAGTCAAGTGATTCCTAGAGCTGAACTATTTGAGATTCGTAAAAGAGAAGGGAAATTAAGCGTCGAGTTAAAAAACGCATTAAAATCAAATGCCTAAACTAATTATTATTGCAGGGTGCAATGGAGCTGGTAAATCTACTTTTGCTACATCATTTCTACCTGATGGATTAATTTCATTTGATTACGACAAATTGTATCTAGAGTATTACAATGGATTTGTGGATAGTGAATTGAGAGAGAAATTTGCCGTAGACAAGGCAACCAAAGATTTTGAAAATGCGATAATGAATGCATTAGAAAATAAATTGGATTTTTGTTACGAAACAAATTTTGATATGAATCCTATTTACTGGGCAGAAAAGTTTAAAAAGAATGGGTTTACACTTGATTTAATATTTTTCTGTCTCGAAAATCAAGACATAGCTAGATACAGAGTTGAGGAACGTACTGAGTTTAAAGGACACTTTGTTGATAGCAAAACTATTGATTTAAAATGGAAAGCAGGGTATAAGAATTTCAATAAATACCACAGTATTTTTCATAATATTCTTATAGTTGACAATTCAATACAAAAAGACGTCTACACAAATATATTGCAAATAGAACAAGGAGTAATAGACTTGATGACAGAAAAGCTACCTGAGTATTTCACACATAGATTCCTGATATTTATAAACTGATTAAAACATAAAGCATTATTGCCAATAATATTTATAATCCATAAGGAGATCAGAGGTATGCGACCATTTTCACCCGCAGCAATATTGGTTTTTAGTGACACATTTTATCCCGCAGTCCCATACAAAATATACCGTACGATATAGATGTGTGGTTTATTGCTGCATTATTTAGTGGTTTTGATAACTCCCTTCTATTTTGTTGATAAGTTATGAAAGATTGAATTGGCAAGGCCAGCTATAAATGATATATTTGGCACATCAAAATAAGAGCATGGAATATATTGTATCAGCACGTAAGTACAGACCCGCATCGTTTAAAACGGTTATTGGACAAGGCAGCATCACTGTGACCTTGAAAAATGCCATTAAAAACAATCATTTAGCTCATGCTTATTTGTTTTGTGGTCCGCGTGGTGTTGGAAAAACAACCTGTGCGCGTATTTTTGCTAAAACCATTAATTGTTCGGCTATTTCATCTGATTTTGAGGCGTGTAACACCTGTGAGTCGTGTAAATCGTTTAATGAAAACCGTTCGTATAATATTCATGAGTTAGATGCAGCTAGCAATAACTCGGTGGAGGATATTCGTAGCCTCATAGAGAAAGTGCGTGTGCCACCCCAATTGGGAACCCATTCGGTGTATATCATCGACGAGGTACACATGTTATCACAATCGGCTTTTAATGCGTTTTTGAAGACCTTAGAGGAACCGCCTAAACATGCTATTTTTATATTAGCTACCACCGAAAAACACAAGATATTACCCACTATTTTATCACGTTGTCAGATATTTGACTTTAGTCGAATTACCATTCCTGGAGCAGTAGACCATCTTAAATATGTGGCTCAAAGCGAAGGCATTGAAATAGAAGATGAAGCGCTTGCGGTGTTAGCACAAAAAGCCGACGGTGCCATGCGTGATGCCTTATCTATCTTCGACCAAGTGGTGGCTTTCTCGGGAAATAAGATTACATATCAGCAAGTTATAGACAATCTTAACGTACTTGATTACGACTATTACTTTAAGTTGGTTGATGCCTTTGTACAAGAGGATTATAAAACGGCTTTACTCATCTTTGATGAAGTATTACGCAAGGGGTTTGATGCACAACATTTCATATCGGGACTTAATAGTCACTTTAGAGATTTGTTGATGTGTAAGGATAAAGCAACGGTTGAATTGATGGAGGTAGGGCAAAGTGTAAAAGAGCGTTATGCTACTCAAACCGCAGCTTTAACCATCGATTTTATTTACGATGCCATGAAGATTACTTCGGACTGTGAGATGCAGTACCGTTTAGCCAAAAACAAGCGTTTGCACGTTGAGTTTGCGGTAATGAGTTTATCTCGTATTGAAATAGAAAAAAAAAAGTAGCGGCTAAAAAGGCGGCTAAGGCCAAACGCGAAGCCGAACGT
>QKIO01000237.1 GCA_003251015.1 Bacteroidales bacterium | reverse complement strand
AGATTAAAGAAGGTACCATCGTCAACCTTGAGTTTGATATACTGGGGAAATACATCAGCCGCATCATGGCCATTAAAAACTAAAACGTTTACGTTTAAAAATAAATTGAGCAGTTAAGACCATCATCTTAGCTGCTTTTTTTTTTGAGGGTTTTGAGTTCGGAGTTGCGAGGTTCGAGGTTCGGAGTGCCTAAAGTTATAAGTGTAGAGTTACGAGTTGTAAAGTTAGGAGTTGTTAAGTGTCTAAAGTTGGAAAGTTACGAGTGCCTATAGTTATAAGTGTAGAGTTACAGGTTGTAAAGTTTGGAGTTGTTAAGTGCCTAGAGTTACGAGTTATAAAGTTAATACATAGAATAACTCGTCACTTTTAACTGGTCACTTTTAACTGGTCACTTTTTAACTTGTAACTTTTTAACTCGTCACTCTTTTCAACTTGTCACTTTTACACCTCTCTTCCAATGGTGCAAAGAATCTACCGGGTGTGGTTTACGAAGGGGTGTAAAACAAGAACTCCCACCGAGGCGGGAGTATAGGTTTAACACCTTCGGCACTGAGGCCTTATTGTGATAAGATTCTAATGAACTTTCGTTCTGATAACAAATATATAAAAAAGATAAGATTAACCTAGTGCTCTAAAAAAAATATTATATTTATCTCTCTTTTATTACATGTGTACAACAAACTTAATCCCTAAACATGAGCAGAATACTTGGATTAGACCTTGGTACCAACAGCGTTGGTTGGGCAGTGGTGGATACTGATAACAAAACTATTGAAGATGTAGGTGTTAGAATATTTACAGAAGGTGTCGAAAAGAAGACAATTGGTAGCGGTGACAAAGAAAAAACCAATAATGCTACCCGTACCGAAAACCGACAGAAACGGCGACATTTCTATCGCAAGAGGTTGCGAAAGATTAAACTTCTTGAACTGCTGGTGGAGCAAAATATGTGTCCTTTAGATTTAAAAGATTTAAAGCAATGGAAAAACTGGGATAAACAGTTGAAAGCTGAAGGTAAGAAATTCCCTAGCACAGAAAAGTTTGTGGAATGGATTCGTTTAGATCCTTACGATCTTAGAGCAAAAGCGCTGTCAGAAATACTTACACTTGAAGAATTTGGGCGTATTTTATATCATCTTATACAACGACGAGGATTTTTGAGCAGTAGAAAAGGAAATGATGACCCCACAACACTCTTTGAAAAGGGTAATCCTAATGAGAATATTTTACCCATTAATGTTACCAAATCCGAAGCTGATTTAAGTAGTTTAGGGCATTATCTAAGTTCTGTAACCCCACAAATAAATGAGCCCTACAAAACCATTAGAGATGAAAATGGAGTAGAGATACGTGCACGAGGAAGGTATACGACAAGGGAGATGTATGTGGCAGAATTTGAGCAAATATGGCAAGTACAGGCCAAAGCATTGGGTTTAGATACGATAGAAGTAACTTCAAAAAAAGTACGTGAACTCAAGGGGGCTTTAAGTGGCAAACGAAATGCAGACAAATTAGCCAATCTTCAAAAGAAATATGGTGTAAATAATGTGGAAGTTATTGAGAAAGATGATAACAATAGCGTTACACGCGTTATAACCTATACAAAACAAGATTTGAAAACGACTTTGGGCGGGCATATAACCGAAGTTGTAGATGGTCAAGGTCAAAAAGTAATGCAATTTAAAAGTAACGAGAGTGTGCTTTTTTGGCAGCGTCCACTGCGCTCACAAAAGGGATTAATAGCGAATTGTCGGTTTGAGAATGAATTGCCAGTAATAGATAAGAGTGATCAATTGCGACTTAACGAAAAAGGCGAAGTTATTAAACGCAGTAAGAAACCATGTCCTATATCGCACCCCGAATTTGAACTTTTTAGAGCCTACCAATTTATTAATAATATTAAGTATGGCTCGCATCCCCGCTTAACGGATGAGGAGCGAAGCCGAGTTCTAAATCTATTAAACAAGAAGGGGGGTGACTTTGATAAGAAGGGGGGTAACTTTGATTTTGAATTAATACCTAAAGAGCTTAAGTTAACCTATGAGCAGTTTAATTATGATGCTAAATTTAAGGTTGCTGGGAATACAACTATCAAACAACTATCAAATTTGTTTGAGGCTAAGGTATGGGAAGAGCATTACGAAGATATATGGCATTGTTTCTATTTTTATGACGACACAGAAAAGCTTTACGACAAGTTGGTAAAAGATTATGGGCTTAAAAAAACGCTCAAGGATGTAGCGAACGTAAAGTTAAAAGATGGCTATAGCAATGTTTCACTAAAAGCCATTCGCAATATGTTACCTTTTTTAATAAAGGGGCGACAGTATGATAAAGCCGTGGTTTTGGGAGGCGTTAAGAATGCTTTTGGCAATAAAAGATGGGGTTATTTTGAAGAGTCGCACGAGCAAATAGAACGTGATATTCTAAAAATATTAAGCCAACCGAATAAGGAGGGTGAAGCTATAGAGAAAGTAAAGGATTATTTGTCCGACCCCGAAAATCATTTTGGCTTTTTAAAAGACGATCTCCATTTTCAACATCTGTACCACCATAGTCAAGATGTTCAACAACAGGAACAATTAAGTGATCATTTACCACTTATTGAAAACTTACGTAATCCAATTGTACAGCAAGGGTTGCATGAAACACGTCGTCTGGTTAATCGTTTGATGGTTGAGTATCGTCAGAGATATGGTAATGATTTTCATTTCGATCGCATACATGTGGAGATGGGTCGCGATTTGCGAAATAGTCGCAAACAACGACAAGAGATGGGGTTTAGGATAGCTAAAAATGAAGCGAAGAACGAAGAAGCACGCCAACGCCTTACTGAGTTTGGGCTTCAATCATCTCGTCAGAATATTCATAAGTATTTGTTGTATAAGGAAATTGAAGAGCGAAATGGAACAGCACGTTGTCCTTATACCGGCAAAACCATTTCCATCACCAATCTTTTAGGTGGAATTAATGCGATACAGGTTGAACATATTATACCCTATAGCATTTCGTTAGATGATGCTTTTGGTAATAAAACACTATCTGAGGCTACTTTTAATGGATTAAAAGGAGAAAAAACACCCTATCAGTTTTATCAAGAAAACTCAGACCCAAAACTCTGGGGGGAGAGTTCGTGGGAGGATGTTAAAACCAGAGCTTTTAGATTATTGCCGTATGCCAAAGCCAAGCGTTTTACGGCCGAGAAAAATTTTGAAAAATCCTCATTTGTAGAGCGTCAATTGAACGATACCCGTTACATTGCCAAAAAAACAGTGGAAATATTATCACATATTTGTGATGATGTGCGAGTAATGCCAGGTCAATTAACTGCTGAATTACGCCATCTGTGGGGTTTGAATAATGTTCTACAACAAACACAAAACCTTGGAGACGCGAAGTTTACGGTAGAAACAGAATATGCAACCCCTTATTATGTGGTTACTAATGAAGCTGCCGAGGTACAAGCTCTTTATCGTAAGGTAAACGAAAAACCATCTTCTCAAGCCAATGAATTGCAAATACCTGGCGAATTAAAAAAGGGCACCTTTGCATCTAAGTATTACAATATCGACATAACAAATACGGATTTAAAGGATGGAAAATACTGGGCTAAGTTATCTGTGTCAGACAAGATAAAATTAGTGCCTAAGTATATTGACAAACCAGAGTCTGATGACAATAGTATTATATTTAGAGGTCAGGTAGAGAAAAATGTATTTAAAAACGACACTACTGGCAATAGAAAGATTGTTGCAAGTGATGGAGTGTATTGGGCTAAATTTGAAATTGTAAATCGATCGTTTGAACTCCCACAAAAGGATAAACAACCCAAGCCAAAAGCGAATCAGTTATTGTTATTTGGCAATGTTTCGATGGGTACTTTTAAATGTTATATTTATCAATGCCAGACCAACATGCTTGATGGTAAATATTGGGTGTTGTTAGATATTAATCCCGCCTCCATTGAGTTTGTACAAGCCATTAATGAAGTGCCAAAGGTGGCATCTAATGAAATTTGTATCACGGCTAGTGTTGACGATGATGGACTTCTAGTGGCAGATTGTGATACCGATTACAGAAAACAAACAGAGTATAGCAGTGGGAAGTATTATCTAACATTAGCTATTGAGTCAAAGAATCCAGAGTTTGTAGGCATTGAAAATCCAGCACCAAAAATAGAAAAGGGACAGCAGCTGGTTGAAGGTCATATATGGGTTGATAAATACACTGGTGAAATAAAGTTTGATCCTAAAAAAAATCGGGACGATCACCGACATCATGCCATTGATGCCATTACGATAGCATTAACAGAGCAGAGCTATTTGAATAAACTAAGTGCCGAAAATGCACGGCGCAAAAATAGGGAACGAAATATTGCCGATTCTACAGAGCATTTCCCAGAGCCTTGGAATGGTTTTAATGCCGATGTGCAAAAGGCCGTTAATGCCATTCTTATTTCGTTTAAAAAGAATAACAAAACACTTACTAAAAATAAAAAAGGCTTAAGTGTAAGAGGTCAATTACATAAAGAAAACGTGTTTGGAAAACATAAAGCTCCTCAACAAAAAGAGGATGCCTTTCATCGCCGTACAAAGATTACAGATATAGAAAATAATAAAGACATTGAAAAAGTGGTGGATGTAACGATTCGTGAGCATATTAAAAAGCACTTGAGCACTCGTTATGGTATAGATACGAATGCAAAAAAATACGATGTGCCTAAGGATGCTTTTTATAAGGCAGGAGAATGGCAATTGTTTCTAAAAAACACCAAGGGGGGAGAGGCTGTTCCGATTAAAAAAGTGCGTATTAAAGAGAATATTGGCAACGCGCAAGCGCTTAAGAGTGATGTAAACCAATATGTGAATCCACGCAATAATCATCATGTGATGCTTTATACTAACTTGGAAGGTAAGTTATGTGAAAGTATCGTGTCGTTTTGGACCGTTATAGAGCGCCAGAAGCAGGGTTTACCAATTTATCAATTACCCCCTGAAGGCGCTAAAGTTGTAGCTACTTTAGAGATTAACGATTTGTACATAATAGGTCTGAGCAATGAAGATTTTGACGCCAATAGAAATAATGCAACATTCTTAAGTGCTTATTTATACCGTGTGCAGAAAGTATCTTCCATGTATTACACCTTTAGATTTCATTTAGCTTCAACAGTGTTGATAAATAAACAAGAGTGTTCTATCCGTAGTTTTGGAGCATGGCACACGGCAAATCCAATAAAAGTTATGATTAATGAATTAGGAAAAATAAAAAAAACAATTTAAATTGTAAGGCCTTGATAAACACCCTATCAAGGCCTTATTTTTTGTTTAATCCCTAAGATTTACCGCATGACCCACGTACCAAGCTGCCCCACCCACGCGCTGTTTTATTTGTTCACTTACCTCGGCACCATCACTCCTTATCTCAATTTTACCGCGCATGACATTGCCAACACGGCGGACGCTTGTGCCCAGGGGGCTGATGCACTTTTTTACGTGGCGGACGACTAAGGCAACACGGCTGATGGCAAATTTAACACGGCTGCTTGCGTATTTAACACAGCGGGTTGCCTAATTGGCACGGCGGAAGGGTACTTTGTTTGTTTAAATGGCCATCCGCCACCTCCTAGAGGCCATCCGCCCACGTTAATAACCCATCCGCCACCTCCTAGAGGGCATCCGCCCATTGGGCGAGCAGATCAGCTGAGCGGTAACCGTCATCAGCTGTTAAAGGACCTTTATTTTCGATCTTTTTTATACCATTCTTTTTATTGTTTCACATTTATTTTTAACAACATGAACAAATCTAAATTAACCATGGCCGAGTTTTTACTACAGTGCCGTTTACGTGTGATCAATTCCATTAACGATGCCGAAATACAAGCGGCGGTGAGCGCCCTGGGGTATACCCCCGAGCGTTTAGAAACAGGTAAGGTGTTACTTACCCAATCCACCGCCTTGTACGAAAGCATTAGTAAAGAATACGGCGATTTGGAAGCGGCCTTTGCCCGCCGTAACCAACAACGCGAAAAGTTAGAACTGGTGTTTAAAAACCACTTGGCCGTAGCCAAAATTGTGTTTAAAAACGACCACGCTGCCATCACGGCGCTCAAACTCACGGGTTCGGCGCCTAGCACCTTTAGCGGATGGGTGAGTAGGGTAAGCACTTTCTACAACAACCTACTGGCTAGCCGCTCGTGGGTAAGTGGCATGGCCTCGTTCAACATTAGCGAAGAAGCCCTAAACGCTACTTTGCAAGAGGTAATAAAGCTCGATGCGGATGCCAACCGCATCATGCTTGAAAAGGGCGATGCCCAAAATGCCGTGAAACAACGCGATGCCCTCTTCGAAGATTTATACGAGTGGGTAAACGACTACGAGAGCATTGCCCGGTTGGCCTTAGCGGCAAAACCTCAGTTGCTCGAAAAGCTGGGCATTGTAGTGCCTAGCTAAACCAGCTGGTACTATATAAACAAAGAAGTTATCCCTTTTTTAGTTTTCATACAAATGGGTGGAAATTAGAAAAGGGATTTTTCTTTTGGTCACATCTCTCAACCCATTGGTTGATACTAAAGGTGCATTAGCCAAAATAATAAATAGTTAAGTGGGTTTGGTTTCACATTTGTTAGCTCTCCGCGTTGTGTCATCCTCAATCTATTTATTATGCTAAAACGCACCTTAGTATTTACCAACCCGGCTTATTTAAGCACCAAGCAAAATCAATTGCTCATTAGTTTACAACCTAGCGGCCAAGAGCACACCGTACCCATTGAAGACATAGCGGTGGTGATACTCGAAAATCAACAAATAACCATTACCCTGCCCGCCTTACAGCAGCTTAACAGCAATAATGTA
>QKIO01000133.1 GCA_003251015.1 Bacteroidales bacterium | reverse complement strand
AATAGCACCGATGTTTATAAGGTGACAGTAAGTAGTGTCGATGGTTTAGGCACTACATGTAGTAATACCGGGAAGGTTGACCTAACCGTAAATGCCTTACCTACGTTTACGGACTTAACCAAGAGTATCTGTTCGGGAACGACGTACGCCTTGCCACTAGCACCCCTAGGTCATACTTACACATGGGTAGATGGATCAAATGTAAGCGTATCTAGCGCTACAGTAAATAGCACCGATGTTTATAAGGTGACAGTAAGTAGTGTCGATGGTTTAGGTACTACATGTAGTAATACCGGGAAGGTTGATTTGACTGTTCTTCCGTCACCAACACCTCCCATCCTCAATAAAGGAATAAACACAGTTAGTCTTTGTTCCGGAGTTGAGTTATTGTTAGATGCTGGTATTTATGCTTCTTATCTGTGGAATGACAAGACGACAACGCGTAGTCGTAATGCTATTAAAGGTGGTGTAGAAAATTACGTTGTAGTTACTGCTAGTAATGGTTGTTCAGTTGAGTCAAATCATGTGGTTGTGACAGAATCTGCATCCCCAGTGCCTCAACTTCGTAATCATGAAATGTGCTTTGGTTCAACTCTTGTTATTCAAAATAGTTTGGCTACTAATTCTGGTTCTTGGATTCATGAATGGACTGACCCGCAAGGAATATTAGATGATAAGACTAAAGCCATGCCTACGGTGAAGCCAACAACGCCTGTTGGTAATTATGTTCTTAACTATAAAGTTGTTAATCCCGAAGGGTGTGAAGGGCGTAGTTTGATGTCAGTAGCTGTTATGGAAGGAGTCAAAGCGACAAACGTGCCTGCTAATGCTTCTATTTGTCCAGAGGGGCGTTACACGCTACCGTCTGCACCAGTTGGATTTTCTTATGTGTGGATGGATGAGTCAGGTAAATCACTCTCTACTTCTCAGGTTAGTGTGGCAGGAGTTTATACTGTTTACTTAAGAGAAAATAAGTTTGGTTGTAAGGGGAGTTCTACCTTAAACCTGTCGTACTATGAGTCACCAAAACCTATACTTCATGCTGTTGATGTTTGTCCTGGCCAGAAATTGACATTAGATGCGGGTAATTATGCTTCGTTTTTGTGGAATGATAACGTAAGCACTACTCGTAAAATTGAAGTGATGGGGGATGGTAAAGCTTATTCCGTATCTGTAAAAGATGCCAATGGGTGCGTGAATACTTCTAATGTTGTAACTGTAAATACGCGAATTGCTCCTGTGTACAAATTAAATCAGGATACTTCATTTTGTAGAGGTGGTGAGGCTATTTTAAATGCATTAGACAATTTTGCTTCTTATAGTTGGTCATGTGATGGGGTCGTTCTGTCACAACAACAATTTGTAAGAGCTAAGGAGTCTGGTATTTATAGGGTTACAGTAGGAGATGGCTGTTTTGTATATTCAAGTGAAGTGCGTGTTGTTGTTAATGAACTGCCTGAGTTTGATATTGTAGATAACTCTACTGTAGGTACTCTTGCGGTAAAAGCCCATAACGGTAAAGCACCTTATTTATTCGCTTTGGAAGGAGGTGGTTTGAGTGATATGGACTACACCTATCAGGCTAGTTATAATAATGTTGCTGGTGGTGATTATGTAATACACGTGAAAGACGCCAATCTGTGCGAAAACAGCATTCCTATAACTATGGATTATAGCTCACTTGTTATACCTAATTATTTCACGCCTAATGGTGATGGTTTCAATGATCGATGGGAGATTGGTAATATTGAGATGTATTCAGAGGCTATAGTTATAATCTACGACCGTTATGGTAAAGTAATAATAGAATACTCTGCAGAAGATGCTGGGTGGGATGGAACTCGATTTGGCAAACCAATGCCTTCGGATGCATATTGGTTTGTAATTACCTTAGGTCGTAATAATATGGTATATAAGGGACACGTCTCATTAGTAAGGTAGAGTAGTGAAGTTAAAAACACCTCATTTTCATTTAGAAAGTGAGGTGTATTTGAATTATAAGGCTTGTTGTATTAGTGCTGTTTCAAATGGTAAATTAGTCACGTTAATAGGATGTAATAGGTAGTTCACGCTAAATGGTTGTTGTGTATCAGAAGTACCAAGCTAAAGTCGGCTTTAATTAAAATACCTGACCTGCCAAAAGGGTTAATAATATACCCATAAACATAACGATTTTGTTAACGGTACTGGCACGGTGGAAGTGTTTAGCTGATGTGGCTGTATAGATAATCCAAATGAGAATTAGATAAGGTATAGTTAACGCTAAAACAAAATAAGGGATTACATATGGTATTTCTCTTACGATAGAAAACTGCCAGTAAATAAGCCATAAAGCAATTACACTAGCCAATTCTAATACGATTAAAAATGCTTTTGTGAGAGGTAAACCCAGACTTATGGGCAGCGTTTTGCAGCCAACGGCTTTGTCGCCTTTTATATCTTCTGCATCTTTTATTATCTCACGACTAAAATTGGTTATAAACGCAAAAAAAGCAAATCCGGTAGTCCAAAACCAAGCTGATGAACAGGCTTCCGTCATTAATATATGAGCGCCGTGAGCTCGAGCTAGCATGGCAAATTCGGCAGAAACTACGGTGTAGGCAACTAAGGCTGTGAAGAAGGATATAATTAGATTACCTAATACAGCTTGTTTCTTAAATGTTGTACTGTAATACCACAATAGAATGGGTACACCAACGGCAATTAAAGCGTAATTCTCTTTACGAGCTACATAACCAATAAATAACCAAATGAATACCCCTGCAGCGGTTAGTAAGACATGCAAAAACAACGCTTGTCGACGTTTGATATGTTTGCCAACAATAACTTTTTGTGGTTTGTTAATGCGGTCAATACGTAGGTCAAAATAATCGTTGATGATATATCCAGATGCTGCAAAAAGTAAGGTGCCTAACACTAAAAGACTAAATAACTGGTCGGTTAATACTGGTTCGATGCCGTAATGGCGTAAAATAGGTATTAATAAGGCATAACGCAGTAGGATTTGGAGTAAGGCAATGATAAATAAGTTCTTAAAGCGTATGAGTTGTAAGTATTTCATTTGTTATGCCTTTTTGGATTTAAAATATCTATTTATACTCTAGTGCCCATTTTCCATGAGCACGCAACACTTGCTCCACTACATCACGCACACATCCTTGTCCACCTTTTTTGTTTGAGATGTATTTACTCACAGATTTAATCTCTTCCACTGCATCTTTAGGACAAGTTGCTAATCCCACACGTTTCATCACGGGATAGTCTGGTAGGTCGTCACCCATATATAATACGTCCTCTGCTTGTATGTTATTTTCCTCCAACCAGCTTGTAAATGGAGGCATCTTTTCAGAAGCACCCATGTATATGTTCTGAATACCTAATGACTCATACCGTTTTTTTACGGCTTCGGTGTTAGCTCCAGTGATGATAGCTATTTGATACCCCAGTTTCACGGCTAGTTGTAAGGCATAACCATCTTTTATGTTGGCCATACGCATGGGTTCACCGTTGGGAAACATGGGTACCGCTTCAGCCGATAACACTCCATCCACATCAAAAGCAAAGGCTTTCACCTTCATTAAGTCTTCCTTGAAATTACTCATCACTTATTTTTTTACGAAGATACAATAGTTCACTCTAAAAGAGAAATGAAGGTAAATACTTCCTTTTATAGACAAGAGGTGTCAAAATTCAAATTTTTACACAACCAATTAATTTTCAATCATATTAACTGGTTGCGTAAGATGGTTTTTTGTCCCTTCTGCATTTAATCACTAATTTATTAGGGGTATTTTGCCTGTAAGAATGTCCTTAAGGTACAGTCAGAGTTATTAACCGTTAAAACTTACAGTTATGAAAACAAGAAATAATGATTCGTCCACGATGTATCGAATGATATGGTTAGGCATTTTTATGCTTATTGGTTCGATCCATTTTGCCAGTGCTAGAACTTTTGGTAATAGCATTTCAGAAACCGATAGTCTCGCCTTTATTCAATACAAAGGCGTTGTGCTTGATTCCGAAAGCCAGGAGCCACTGAGCTTTGCTACTTTATCCATTGAGGGCAGTAATGTGGCTACAGTAACTAATGCCGATGGTGGTTTTATTCTTAAGGTACCTCAAAGTATGAGAGATAAAATAGTTCTTATCTCATACACAGGTTATAAACCAAAAAAAATATTGTTAACCAATCTGAAAGAAGAACGTACCAAAATACTTTTAGAGGTAGTGAGTGTGTCCTTGGCTGAGGTCAGTGTATTTCCTCAAGATCCTTTGGTTCTTATAAAAGCTGTTTTAGCTAATCAGAAAACTAATTTTGTACAAGATGAACGTCTTATGACCGCCTTTTATCGCGAATCCATTCTTAAACGCAAATCATACGCTTCCTTGTCAGAGGCTGTGGTGGAGGTGTATAAGCAATCGTATGGCTCTCATCGCTCTGATGCCATTCGTTTGCTCAAGAGTAGAAAGAGCGCTGATTATGATAAGTTAGATACTGTTTTGTTCAAATTACAGGGAGGTCCTTACAATGCGTTGATGTTAGATGTGATGAAGGATCCTAATATGATTATATCCTACGAAACCATGGATATGTATGACTTTAAGTTTGTGGGCACTACTCGCCTAAATGAACGCCTGGTTTATGTACTATCATTTGCACAAAAGACCGCTGAAAAAGACCCTTTGTTTTATGGTAAATTATTTGTCGATGCGGAGTCATTGGCTCTTAGTAGTGCTGCCTATAGTATCAACTTGACCAATAAGGATGAAGCCAGTACTCTGTTTATCAAGAAAAAGCCAATGGGAGCAAAGGTGTACCCAACGGAGGCTAATTTTATGGTTAATTATAGAATGCAAAATGGTAAATGGATGTATGCCTATTCAAGAGGTGATTTAGCCTTTAAGTTTAATTGGGATAAGAAACTCTTTAATACGATTTATAATGTGACTTATGAAATGGTAGTAACCAATTGGGTGGCTGCAGAAACTAAACCGTTTGCGGTAGATAATCGACTTAAAATGAATGTGGTCATGAGAGATGAGGCCAAGGGATTTGGGGATGATGATTTTTGGGGCGCTTATAATGTTATCGAACCTGAGAAAACCATAGAAGTAGCCATCAAAAAAATACAAAAGAGTATAAAGGAGCTTGAAAAATAAATTCAACTAATTAAACAAAATAGAGAGGGGAGATGTGTAAAAGACGTCTCCCCTTATTTTAACACTTATATTTTGCGAATGTATAATTGGCCGTGCGAAAACTTAGAAACCATGACTTCAGTTCCTTTGTCAATAAATCCTGTTTCTGCCACAGCATCGTATTGCTCATCATTAATAAGTACTTTGCCTGATGGACGTAAAACAGTGTGAGCCACACCACTACAACCAACAAGTTCTTTAAGTGATGCCTCTACACCTATGTAACCTTGGTTAAGCTCTTGTGTGGTATTGAGCATTATCTTTGAACCAAAGAGCGAGGAGTCTAGCACTTTGTTGCTGAGGTAGATGATGGCAAAAAAACCTCCCAGGATACCGGCTAATACAACACCTAAAGCGGATGCCAGTTTATTAAATCCTACACCTGTGAAGTCAAACCAATCGTTGTTGACCATACTTAGCGTGAGGCCGGTTATGACCAGTGCCATGCCTGATACGCCCGCTATGCCAAAGCCAGGTATCACAAATATCTCTAGCGCTATCAAAACAACACCCAAAAAGAACACAATAATTTCCCAGTTAGCAGCTAATCCATCGAGGTATAAAGGTGCAAAATAGAGGATGGCAGCAATGGCCGCTGCGGCTAGAGGAAAACCAATGCCAGGAGATTGTAACTCAAAATAAATACCTCCCATAATTATTAATATCAGGATGCCTTGAAGCATAGAACTAGTCAGAAATCCTTTTAGACTATCGTAAAACGATGGTTTAAACTCTACCAAGCGGTAATTCGAAATGTGTAATTGCGTTAATACTTGACTAATGGAGTTGGCTTGCCCTTCACAATAATGATGTAAAATGGCTTCTTGTGTTGTGAACGTGAGTATCTTACCTGCATCACTAATACCTGCAATATAAATACTTTCATCAACCATCGCCTCTGCAATGTGTGGATCTCGTTTCCATACATAAGTGGTGTCGCCATTATTTATGATGGTGTCTTTCCCGTGCGCCTCGGCAGTCGCTCGTATGGTTGATCGCATGTACGACTGGTATTTATCTGGCATTTTTTCACCCGACTGGTTAACCACCGTAGCAGCGCCTATGTTTGCACCAGCACGCATAAAAATGCTTTTACAAGCTATTGAAATCAAAGCACCAGCTGAGGCTGCGTTGTTATCAATAAATACATGAACAGGTATTCTGCTGTTTAAAATCTTCGTGCGTATCGAATCGGCATAAACGACCTCTCCACCGTAGGTGTTAAGGTGTAAGATAATCAAATCGGCTTTGTTAGCTTCTGCTTCAGCAAAGGCTTCCTGGGTATGTACCCATGAGGTACTGCCAATCTCTCTAAATATTTTGTAGGTATAAACTACTTTTGTAGAATCGGTGGTAATGTTTTGTGCCTTAGCTGGTAGTGCAAACAAAGCAAGAGCAAGTATACAAAGTATAGAGATGTTTTTCATAGTCTAATATTTACTGCTAAAGTAAGAAAAATTGGTTGAGCTAGTGTTTTTAATTGCACTTTAGTTATTCTGTGTTGAAAGTAATAAGTATTAAACAACAAAGGCAAACCAATGGTTTGCCTTTGTTATTTATATGTGTTATGCTAATTAAGCTTCTGGCTCAATCACCATTAAAACGTCACCTTTTGTTACGGAGTCGCCTGATGCAAATCTAATCTCTGTAACCTTACCTGTT
>QKIO01000076.1 GCA_003251015.1 Bacteroidales bacterium | reverse complement strand
TACAATTATAACTCATACAATGGGACTATTACGCAGCATAAAAAGCGATTACGAAACTTACGAACACCTATCATTAGCTTGTATTGTGGCCATTGAACGTGCTGAATGCAAAAAGATAAAGGCTTTTTATCAAAAATACAAAGGCAAAAAAGACCTCCCTAGCGACTTAGTAGAAGGTTATAAGATGGTTGTAGATGAGGAGTTTGAGTCATTAAAAATTGATTTCTCCGAATTGCTAACATTTGAAATTAAACATCTAAATAAGGTATAGATTATTTAATTGTTCCGTTTTTCTTATTAGTCAAAATAAGTCATTTATTCTTGGTTAAAAGTGGTGTTTAAAATGCTAATCAACAACCTTTTCATAATAGTCTTGTTGTATATTGTGAGCTTGATGAATTCGGTCGTCAAAAAAAATCCTCTCTACGATTTTAAGTCATTTTAAAAACTTATATTTATTGCACTATGCCAAGTTTTATTGGCAGCATTAAAAAACTAAATCATGAAAACATCTATACTCTTTTTATTACTAGCTCTTACCAGCACCAGTTTATTCGCTCAAAATGCTAAGCAGTATTTTAAAGCAGCTGAGAAATTTGCTGATTTAAAAGACTACACAAACGCTACCGTGCAATACACAAACTCCATTCAACTAAATCCTGAATATACAGATGCTTATTTGGGGCGCGCCTTGGCTTTGGAGAAAAATGGCAAGTTTGAAGAGGCGCTTGAAGATTACGAAAAGTTAGAAGCACTAGAATATAAAGACCAATCGATATATTACACAGCAGCATCAATATGTTATCGTATTGAAAAATACAAAGAGGGCTTATCTTATGTGAGCAAAGTGTTAGATATAAAAAAACTGAAATATGATGGTTATGTTTTACAAACCCAGTTGTATCTAAAGATTAAAGACTATGGCAATACTGTTATCGCTGCCAATAATGCTTTAGAAATAAAAGCAACTGCTGACTTACACTACTATAAAGCATTAGCTTTTGAAGCCACCAACGATTTAACGCGAGCTCAAGAACAATACAATTTAGCATTAAACCTAAAATCTGACCATATAGAAGCCTTACTAGGACTGGCTTATTTAGAAATAAATCTCAAAAACTATGCAATTGCATTAAGTACCGCAAATAAGGCGCTTGCCACAAATCTGAATAATAAGGAATCGTATTTAGTGAGAGCCAAAGTTTATGCTATCCAATTGGATTATCCCAATGCCATCAATGACATGTCGCGTATTATTATGCTATCATCTGATGAAGCTGAGATGTATTTTATTAGAGGTAATTATTATTTTGAATTTACCCAATATCAAAGTGCCATCAACGATTTTAGTAAGGCTATATTAATTAACAACGCCTATGCTGAAGCTTATTATAAAAGAGCATATTGTTACGAGCAAGTAGCTAACTACAGTGCAGCCATTAAAGACTATTCAAAACTAAATACCTTAAAAACGTACGACGGTAACGCCCAAGAGTTATTGGCTAAAGCAAATGTTCGTTTGTTTGAGTTAAACCGTGAGAGTGATAAACCACAAGTACTCATTACGCAACCAACGCCAATAGAAGGCGTGCAGATTAATTACGCAAAAGACTTATCCTCCATGGAGATAAATGGGTTGATTGTGGACGCTAGTGATGTAAAATCGATTGTTGTCAATGAAGTAACTATTCCCTTCGACAAAGAGAAAAAGACATTTTTAGCTACTGTAAACACAACTAACATCGATTCGTTTACCGTTAAAGTGAGTGATGTGTACGATAACGTTAGTTTAAGCACCTTCAAGTTGGTGCCAACCGAAGTAACTGCACCCGTCATAACTTTATTAGCACCTTATTCGTCCGATAACGGTGAGGTGTTTTTAGATAGTACCACACCTTCGTTATACGTAGAAGGTAAAATTACAGATGAAAGTGCTGTCCAAAGTATTTTTATTGATGGAGTTACAGCTAGTTTTAAGGTTGATGAGATGAACCCTAAATTCATGGCCACCATTGACATTACTAATAAGAGTAGCTTCACTATAACAGCAAAAGATAAATATGGAAATACTACCAATCGCGAATTTATTATCAACCGTGATGGCATTTCATTATTGGAGAATAACCCGATGGGTAAAACATGGGCCGTATTTATTGAAAACTCTAATTATAATAGTTTCCCTAGCCTTGATGGACCAGGACAAGATGTTACCTTAATGCGTTCGGCCCTTAATAAATACGATATCCATAACATCATTCACAAAAAGAATATGACAAAGGCTGAGATGGATAAATTCTTTGCCATCGAATTGCGTGATTTGATAAAAAGTAACGGTGTAAAATCAGTTTTGATATGGTATGCTGGTCATGGTAAATTTGTTAACGAAGTGGGTTATTGGATTCCTATTGATGCTAATCGCAACGATGAATTTAGTTACTTTAGTATCAACACATTAAAATCATCACTTCAAGCTTATAACAATCAATTAGCACATACATTATTAATAACTGACGCCTGCGAATCAGGACCAACATTTTATCAGGCCATGCGTGGTGCTGTGGTTGAAAAAAGTTGTGGCGACTGGCAAGCGACCAAACTAAAATCGTCTCAAGTATTTACTTCAGCTGGTTATGAGTTAGCTTTGGATAACTCACAATTTACCAAAACCTTTGCCAACATGCTTGCTAACAACCCAAACTCATGTATTCCTATTGAATCGATTGTGGTTAAAGTAACTCAGGCCGTTGCTCAAAATAAACAACAAAAGCCGAGCTTTGGGAAGATATCGGGATTATCAGATGAGGATGGAACCTTCTTTTTCATTAGTAAAGGGATTAAGCCACCTGTTAAAGCAGCCAAATAAATAACTAATACCTAGTGTCAATGATTCGCATAAGCTTATTCTTTGTTTTTCTAATTGTTACGATACATATTCAGGCGCAGACCTATTTCTTCGATAATTACAAAACAATAGATGGGCTTGAGTCATCTAAGATATACTCAATTTGTCAGGATGATGAGGGATATGTTTGGTTGGGAACTGACATAGGTGTTTCACGATTCGATGGTTCTAATTTTGTGAATTATTCGATCAAAGATGGACTTGCAAAGGGGGGGGTTAGAGTTATTTACAAGGATTATGAAGGTACGCTTTGGTTGGGTCACGAAAGTGGTGGGTTAAGTATTTATAAAACTCATCGTTTTACCGCCATCACCAGCCTTCCCATAACCAGTAATATTACGTCTATTTGTGCAGACAGAATGCGTAATATATGGATTACCACCTACGGAAACGGTGCTTTCAGAATCAATACACCCTCACTAATTAGCTCAAACACATCTTTTCTTCAATTCACAGGAAGAGATCTTAGTGATATGGTTTTTAATTCGTTACTAAGCTCTAATGGCGAATTGTATTTCATAACTGATACTGGCATCAAAAAATACGATGAGAAAGAAAAGGCTTTCACTCGATTCATCCCTAAAAATTTAGATACCTACTTTCAATTCTCTGTTCTTTTTGAGGATAGCAAACAAAACTTGTGGTACGGCACCTACAATGGAGGGTTGTATAAACAAGATCCCAAAACTGGCAAAGTGGACTATTACGACACTAAAAATGGTCTTGCTTCAAATTGGATTACTGATATTACTGAAGATCGTGAAGGTGACATATGGATTGCACATTGGGATTTAGAATTGAGAGGTGGACTCTCTCGAATATCCAAGGATGGAAATGCAAAGGTTTATAACACCAGCAACGGCCTTCATGACAATAAGGTATGGTGCATACATGAAGATGCCGAAGGAAATATTCTGGTGGGTACCACCGAGCACGGTTTAGACATTTATAAAGGAGATAAGTTTATATCTTACAATACACTCAACGGGTTGGGTAATGACCAAGTAACAGCCATCAATCAGGACAATAAGGACTTATTATGGATTGGCACAAATGGTGGGTTATCAATTTTCAATACTCTAATGGGGCAATTTTCTAGGTTTAATCAGTCCACACATCAGATAAGTAACCTAATTCGTTTTATTAAAACAGACAAAAACCATAACATATGGATTGGCACAGAAGATCAGGGGGTTATGATGTATAATACCCAACTCGGTCGTTTTGTTACCAAACCAGATATAAATATGCGTTTGCCAAGGGTTTCGAAATCTGTTTGGGCCATGGAAATAGATGATAAAAATCAGCTATGGATTGGTACAATTGGAGGTCTTATTTTATTCGATATCAATCAAGATGCGTATGTGAAAACGTACGCTCAAATTGATGGACTACCATCTAATGAAGTAGTTAGTTTATTTAAGGATAACAAGAATGTATTGTGGGTGGGATCAAAAAATGCGGGTATTTCTTATTTCCAAAATGATAAATTTATCCCACTAGAATTAAGTGATAAAATTTCGCCCATCTGTATGGCTTCCGATAAAAACAACCGCTTATTGATAGGTACGGAAGTACATGGGGTTTATGTGGTTGACAAAAAGAAAGAAATCCAACGATATGGCATGGGTGATGGACTATTCTCAAACGCCATTCGCTTTATTATTGCTGATGATGAGAATAATATTTACGTGGGTACAACCGCAGGCCTAAACCGCATTCAGGCAAGTGATAATACCATTTTTTCATACTCCGAACGCAATGGATATACTGGTATTGAATCAAAAGCCAATGCTGCTTATAAAGATAGGAAAGGTAATTTATGGTTTGGGACGATTCAAGGTATTACGTGTTACCAGCCGAATAAAGACCATTTTTCAACCGAAGCACCTACCCCATTTATAACAAGCATGTTGGCCAATGGAGAGGCTGTTAATTTGGATGACGAGCATCAGTTCACATCGTATCAAAATAACTTACTATTTAATTTTAGTAGTATCTGCATCGCTAATCCAGCATCTATCAAGTACAAAATCAAACTTGAAGGTTCAGACACCGAATGGCAAGATACCGAAGGTCAGAAATCTGCCAACTACCGGTCATTACCTCCTGGAGATTATACCTTTAAAGTGATGGCTATAAATGCCAATCGGGCCACCAGTGAATCCAATGCTAGTATCCGTTTTACTGTACTGGCGCCTTTTTACAAGCGTCCATGGTTTATTGGCACCGTTGCCTTACTACTTATTATTAGCGTGTTTACCTACATCAAAATACGAGAAGCTAGTCTTATTAAAGAGAAGCAATTATTAGCCACTAAAGTAAAAGAGCGAACTCAAGAACTTTCACTTGCTAATGCGCAGTTAGCCGAGAAAAACAAAGATATTACGGACAGTATTGTTTATGCAAAACGCATTCAGTTTGCCATCTTCACACCTGAGATACCTTATGATGAAACCTTTTTATTTTTTAAGCCAAAAGACATCGTTAGTGGCGATTTTTACTGGACTGGCATTTATCATGGGCTTGAATTTTTGGCTGTGGTAGATTGCACTGGTCACGGTGTACCAGGAGCATTTATGTCGGTAATAGGTCATACTTCACTTAATAAAATTATTATTGAAGAAGGGGTGACAAAACCTGGTGAGATACTAGATCACTTGAATGCTGAGGTAACGCGTAACTTACACCAAAAAGATAATGACAAGATTAATGATGGCATGGATTTGTCATTAATTTGTTACAACCCTGCCACACGATTATTACAATATGCTGGAGCGCATAATCCATTATGGTTATTTCGTAATAATGAAGTGTTAATTACTAAGGCAGACCGTTTTTCGATAGGACAAAACACAGAAATGGTCAACACCTTCACCAATCACGAAATATATATTGAGCCTAATGATATGATTTATATGTTTTCGGATGGTTATGCCGACCAGTTTGGTGGGCCAAATGGCAAAAAGTTTAAATCGTCTCAACTGCAAAAACTTTTTTATGAGAATAACCACCTACCAGTAACGGCACAATGCAACTTGCTAGAAAAAACATTCGTTGATTGGAAAGGAGACCTTGACCAGTTGGATGATATACTAGTGATGGGTCGCCGTTTTAGTTGATGAATAATGATATGAATGTACCCACGCGATAGTCATCACTATGCAGTCGATATAAACAACATAGTTTAAAACAACTCTTACGTTTCTCCATAATATACATGCTTGCAACCTTATGTAATTAACGAAGGTTTTCCATGTACTCAACAAAAAAGCTAATTTGATGTTTGTGCTTACAAAGTCACTTCGTGTGAGTGTATAATATTGTATAATAATCACTATTTTTGAAACATGGTAGAAATGTCGGGTAATGAGTTTGAACTAGCGTGGGACCGCGTAAAACTTAAGTTGAGTAAACATTTTAAAGTATCGGCCGATTACGAATTTATCCTATTTATCATTGGGATGCAGGAATTAGGTCAAGGAATTCGCGACTTCAGCAGAAATGAAAAGATGGATTTAATTAGTTTGGCTCGTTGTAGACTGCTTCTTAAACAAGGCTATCTAAAAGAAACGGGTGTCGATGGTCAAGGCTGGCCTATGTTTGAGCCCTTGAAATCGTTAAACTCAATGATGCCATCCTACCAAACTCAACTTATAAAAAAAGGAGTTATTGATTATTTTGAACATGTTGAATTTCAATAAATCGAGTAATATATTTAAGTAAGACGTTAACAAATCCACACAAAAAGAAAATGAAAAAACTAATTTTTACTTTATTAGCCTTCGTCACTTTATGCGCTTGTACACATAGTTTGGCAAAAAACGAAGTCAAGTTTACAACTACAGCAGGTGATATTATTGTTAAGTTATATGACGAAACACCTTTGCATCGTGACAACTTTTTAAAACTCGCTCGTGAAGGAGCTTATGACTCAGTTCTTTTTCACAGAGTTATTAAAGATTTTATGATTCAAACGGGCGACCCTAATTCTAAAACGGCTGGTGAAGGTGTTACATTAGGAAGTGGTGG
>QKIO01000129.1 GCA_003251015.1 Bacteroidales bacterium | reverse complement strand
GCTGTTGCCGAAATACCCTCTGTAGCAACGCCACACATTGAAAAGGCGTTATAAATGTTATTTAAAATGATGCTGTTCATAACTTCAGATTTAAATGTACTAGGGTAATTACAATCTCTGTGCCGTAATGAATTCTAATTTACGTCTTTAATGTATTTTAAATATTAAAGATAAAAATTTACATTTTTAGATATGTTACTTTTTGGTTAAATAGTTATTAACACTAACTAAAAATGAGGTTTTTGTTTGTTAATTGCTTATTAATGAGCTTTTTGGCAAATAGATGTGAATCCTTTTGATCATCCAAAGTATTAGATAAATGAGTGATAGTGTAAAAATAATTGTGGCACCAGAAGGCAAATCTAGATAATAAGCTGTTAATAGTCCCGCCGTACTACCTACCAAACACAACACAATTGACCAGATTAAGATGGTGCTAAAGCGTTTGGCAAATAGGTTTACTGCTGAAGGAGGTATCGCAAAGAGTGATAACACCAGTATCACACCCATTATTTTGATGGAGAGCACAATTGATATGGCTATAAAAATACTTACTACCATGCGTATGGTTTGAACAGGCATTTTATTGATTTTACAAAAATCGGCATCAAAGGCCGTGTAAACAATAGGTTCGTAAAAGAAGAACACACCTAGGCCTAGCGTAACTGCTAATGTAAGCAGGTAGAATAAGTCTTCAGGTTTTACGGCTAGGATATCGCCAAACAAAAAACCCATTAGATTGGGTGTGTAACCTGGGGTTAAAAAAACAAATACGATGCCGATGGCCATGCCTAGTGACCAGAGAATAGCTATGGCACTATCTTCGCGCATGTTACCTTTACGACTGGTGAATTCGATGCCTAGGGCTGAAAAAACTGCAAACACAGCTGCTCCCAAAAAGGGAGACCATCCAAAATAATAGGCAATGCCCATTCCACCAAACGACGAGTGGGTGATGCCTCCACTAATAAATACCGAACGGCGTGCCACAATGTATGTGCCTACAATGCCTGCAATAATTGATGTGAGAGCCGCAGCAGCAAAGGCATTTTGAAAAAAAGTGAATGAGAATAATTCTATTAATTCGTTCATGTTAGTGGTCTTTTAATACGCGGTGAGGCACTTTTCCGTGACTGATGAGCTCGATGGGGCAGTTGTATGATTGTAAAAGATCGTTGGTTATTTTGTTAGATGCATGGTAGTGTAATCCACCATTGACGCAGGCAATGGTTTTAACTAAGGACGAAACGGTTCCCACGTCGTGCGACACCAGGATGACCGCCAGTGTTTTGTTTAATTCGGCCAACAACTTATACAAATCCTCTTCAAAGGCCTTATCCACATACGTATTTGGCTCATCTAAAATAAGTAAATTAGGTTCGCTGATTAGGGCACGGCATAAAAACACACGTTGCATTTGTCCGCCCGATAAATCCCCAATGGCTGCATGTTGCTTGTGTTCCAATCCTACAAATTGAAGTAGTTCGTCACATTTTTTGAGGGTTTTGCTTGATGGTTTTCTCCACCAACTCGACGATGCATATCTACCAGATAGCACCACCTCTCTTACGGTGATTGGAAATTGTTTGTCGATGCTATTTATTTGTGGTAGATATCCTATTTTCAGGTCTTTATGTTTGGTTATGTTTCCATTGGTTGGAGTTAGAAGTCCTATAATAATTTTAAGAAACGTTGTTTTTCCACCGCCATTTGGGCCAATGATGCCAATAAAATCGAGCGGTTTAACTGTTAAATTCACACCATGTAATATGCGCTGGTTATCATATCCTGCATCTACATTAGTGACTTCTAATAAGTTAGTCATGGTTAGTTTTTTTCTAGATGTGTGATGAAGGCGTTTAGTTCGTTCAGCCAATTTTCAGAAAGGGGGTTTACTTGTATTGTTTTTGCACCTATCTCATTGGCAATTACTTCTGCATTTTTTTTATCAAACTCTTGTTGTATAAAGATGGTATGTACGTTTTTTATTCGTGCTAATTCGATGGTTCGTTTTAGGTGTGATGGCGTTGGTGTTTTACCGTCTAGTTCGATGGTGAGTTGTTCAAAGCCGTATGCTCTAGCCAAATAGGTGTAAGCAGGATGAAAAATCATAAAGTGTAATCCAGGTTTTTTTGCACTTAGGTTTTGTAAGCGGAGGTCAAGTACATCTAGGTCCTTATTAAAAACGATGAGGTTGCTATCGATGGTTGATTTCAGCTCTGGAAATAAATCGATTAAGGCTAATGCCAAATTAGCACTTACTATTTTCATTTCCACAGGTGAGTTCCAGATGTGAGGGTCAGCACCGATGCCGCAGGCAGAGCCATCTGTGTGTTGGTGACTGGCGTGTTCACCTTGTATCAAGGTTATACCTTTTGATAAGTCCACCCATTTCATTTTTGGATTGATGGCCGCTAGTTTATCTTCCCACGTTTGTTCAAAACTGAGTTGTCCCATTTTAAAGTAAGCAACGGATTGCGCCACTTGTTTAAACTGACTGGGTGCAGGGGAGTAGGTCGAATGGCCAGCTCCTTTGGGTATCATTATGTTTATATCTAGTTGATCACCAACTAAACGTTGTATAAAATATTTTTGCGGTGCTATGCTTACCGTTACCTGTGGTTTGGTGCTGGAAGTGGTGGTGTGACATGCTGTAAGTGCGTAAGCCATTACCATCAGTAGGGTATATACTTTTATTTTCATGATGACGTGGTGAGTTAAAACGTGCATTTTTCACAAGCACCTGCTACTATGGTGTTTTGTGTTTGTATGGTAAATCCATTAGGTAAGGTGCATTGGGGTAATGGCATGTCGGGAAGGCAAACGACCTTGTTGCACAATAAACAATGAAAATGAGGGTGATGTATTTTATCGGCTTCGTAGATGATTCGATACTTTGTGCTTTGGTCTTCGAGCACAATTTTATGGATGGTTTTTTTTTCTTCAAATAACTTAATGGTGCGATAAAAGGTAACTCTATCTGGTGTTTGTTCCAGTTTATCTTCTATCTCTTTAGTTGATAATGCCACATCGCTATGATGAAGGATGGATAATACTTCTTCACGAAAGGCTGTACGGCTTATACCTTTTAAGGCTAAAAATTCAGAACTATTGAAGGTCATATTTGCAACTTTGTTGCAAGTATAAGAAGTATATTCGTATAATGCAACAATGTTGCAAAACGGCATCCTCGGCTATGAAAAGCGTTATGGTAATTGACCAAATAATTGAAATACGTCGTTTACATAGGTTTTTGAAACAGGTAATTCTACCACAGGAGTACAATCTAGTTTTATTCGAAGGCCATCTTTTTCACGTTCAATCAGTTTCACCTTGGCAAAATTAACCATGTACGAGCGGTGGCAACGAATAATATCCATTGTTTTGAGTTCTTCTTCCAAATGTTTCAGCGTGGTGCGTAGTAAAAAGCTAGCGTGTTTATTTTGATCGTGATAATAGATGGTGACGTAATTCTCAGCCCCTTTTAAATATAATAAATCATCAATCTTAAGAGAGAAGCGCATAACGCCTTTGTCATCTCTAAACAGAATCATGCTTTTTGTAACGGGTTCGTCGCGGTGTGAGCCATATAACAACTTAAGTTTTTGTGTTTTGTCGCGCCACGAAAAGTATAACCATAAAGTAGAGTAGGGGATTAGTAATACCAATGAGGTATTCAAAATGGACGCTTGAATGGCGTCTTGAAAACTTCGATGATCTTTTAGTATTATGATCTCATACAGAGCATAAAACAGAGACATAAATACGATCTCGGCAGCTACCCATATCAAGAAATGACCTAAGGATATGCTTATGCCCTTACGTGTTATTTGATACATCACAATGCGACTGATCACTACTACCAGCACGCCAGTAAGGATGACAAGGCTAGAGTAGAGCAGTAAACCTAGTTTATAATTCTTGAAATAATTATTAACACCAAAAGGAGAGTAGATATTAATAAACACCAATGCAAAAGCAGCGGTGAATAGTACCAACCGCACAATGTTACCTCTGTCTAATAAGTAGGATGGTATCTTTTTTCTAAAATCCATAACTCAAATATCAAAGCTAAAGTACTAAATATCCATTCAAATGTACGAAGAAAAATAAATGAATCATTTTAAGTGTAGCATTTATATCCCTAAATAACCATTTTCATCCCTAAATAACTTTTTTCATCCCCTAAAACCATATCGTATCACATAAAATTGCAAGGGTTGTTATTCTTATGTTAGTTTGTATTCGAAATTAAAAAGAGGCTTAGTTTAGGACGCTTATTCAGCATTTTTTAGGGGAAGAAAACATATTAATATGGCTCTTATTATTCAAGATCTTAAGTAAAAACTTAATAACGAAATTAATCAAGACAAGGGAATTAGTGATTATTAATTCATTGTTGCTTTTTACAGATTAATAAAACGACCAATGAAAAAAAGGCATTGACTTAACGAAGTCAATGCCTTTTTTTATGCAGTAAAATGGATTCTTAGCTCAGCATATCCATCACTTGGTTGAATACGTTTTCGGCAGTAAAACCAAATTCTTCATCCAGTTTAGTGTAAGGTGCTGAATAACCAAAATGGTCTAAGCCCCATACTTTTCCATTGTGACCTACTAAACCTTCTAAGGTAATAGGCAAACCAGCTGTCAAACCAAATTTAGGTAAAGCAGAAGGTAATACTTCTTCTTTATAAGCAGCGGCTTGGTTTCTGAATAATCCTTCAGAGATAACCGAAACGATTTGAACTTTTATGTTTTTGCGCTCACGAAGTAATTTAGCGCCTTCAACTAAGGTGCTCACTTCAGAACCAGATGCTAATAATACCACTTGAGGTGCATTGTCTTTTTCAACAATGTAGGCGCCTTTTTCGGCTTGTAAGGCACTGGTATAGGTGCTTGCAGGTAAATTCACAATGTTCTGACGAGAAAGAATTAGGGCAGTAGGCGTTTTGGTGTTTTCTAAAGCCATTTTCCAAGCCACAGTGCCTTCGTTTACGTCAGCAGGACGAAGCACTAACATGCTGTTGTCGCCATGATGATTCTTCAATTTCTCTAATAAACGAATTTGTATTTCTTGCTCAATAGGTTGGTGAGTTGGTCCATCTTCACCTACGCGGAAGGCATCATGAGTCCAAACATATTTTACTGGTAACTGCATCAAAGCAGCCATACGAGCCGCTGGTTTCATGTAATCAGAGAATACAAAGAAAGTACCACATACTGGTATTACACCACCATGTAAGGCCATTCCATTGGCAATACAACCCATGGTTAATTCGGCCACTCCAATTTGCAAGAACGCACCAGAGAAATCATTTTTCTTGAAGATGCTTGTCTTTTTAAGAAACCCGTCTGTTTTATCTGAATTAGCTAAATCAGCCGACATCACAATCATGTTTTCTACAGTAGAAGCATAATGTGCTAATACATTTGAAGAAGCCACTCGGGTTGCTGCACCTGCTTTTTGCTCTATGGAAGCATAATCTACTTTAGGAGCCTCACCAGCGATAAACGCATTTAGTTTGGTGGCTAAAGCTGGGTTAGCTTTTTCCCATGCTGCTTGTTCTGCTTTTTTAGTAGCTACATAGGCTGCTTTTTTAGCATTTGCTTCAGCATATAACGTTTTAACATCGTCAAATACTACAAATGGATTCTCTGGGTTACCACCTAAATTTTTGATGGTAGCAGAGATAGAAGCACCTGCATCACTCAATGGTTGACCGTGGGTACTTACTTTTTTCTCAAAAGACTCGCCATTATCTTTACAAGCCCCTTTTCCCATTATGGTTTTGCCAATAATTAGAAATGGTTTTTCTTGTTGAGTGATACCTTTTGTTAAGGCATTCCGAATTTCTTCTTGGTTATTTCCATCGATGGTTACGACTTCCCATCCCCAAGCTTCATATTTTTTAGCGGTATCTTCACTCGTTACATCTCCTGTTTCTGTTGACAGCTGTATGTCGTTTGAATCGTAAAACATAATTAAGTTACTCAATCCCAAGTAACCAGCGATACGACCTGTGCCTTGAGAAATCTCTTCTTGAATACCACCGTCAGAGATAAAGGTAAACGTGTTATGACTCATCCAATTTCCAAAACGAGCCACTAAGAAACGCTCTGCAATGGCAGCGCCTAAGGCCATTGAATGGCCTTGACCTAGAGGGCCAGATGTGTTTTCAACACCGCGTACAAAATCTACCTCAGGATGGCCCGGAGTAGGACTGCCCCACTGTCTGAAATTCGCAAGGTCTTCCATCGAATAGGTGCCTGTTAGTGCAAGAGCCGAATACAGCATAGGCGACATGTGACCAGGATCAAGGAAAAAACGATCGCGGTTAAACCAAGTACGGTCTTTAGGATCGTAATTTAAGAATTCGGAAAATAACACATGAATGAAATCGGCGCCACCCATGGCACCACCTGGGTGACCAGATTTTGCTTTTTCAACCATCGAGGCTGAAAGAATTCTAATGTTGTCTGCTGCTCTTTTTGAGATATTCTTATCCATCACACTATAAATTTATGTTTTCGTTGGTGTTAGTTGTGTCAACTCATAACATCAACATATACTTCTTATCATTTGGGGGTCAAAAGTACATATTTTTATATGATGGATTATATTATTATTAAGCCAATTGTCTGATTCATTAAAAATTATTGGAAATAACGAAGGGTATTTTTAATAGTTTGAGATGAAAATGAGATGCGTTTGCCGAAGTCTTTATAAACAATCAAGCCAATAAGAGATAAATATATCTTTTATTGGCTTGATTTATTAGTTGTTATGCTTTTGCTTATTTTACTACAAATCGTTCTACTACTTTTTTGGTTCCGTTACTAATATATACCATGTAGATACCCGATTTAAAACGGTTACTTTCAACAACGATTAACCCTGATTGTGTAACAAGTTGATACACTTTTAAACCACTAAGGTTGTAAAAATCAATGGTTAC
>QKIO01000164.1 GCA_003251015.1 Bacteroidales bacterium | reverse complement strand
GAAAGCATTTGATGAACTGGTAAGTCAAACCAGAGAAATTGTCAGACCGGGACGAAGTAACCCTAGAAATAAGAAACCCAAGAAGCTCTATTCAATGAATTACAAACGATTATGAAAAATTACTAACTAAACGACATTGAATTAGAAAAGCTTAATTTTGATAAAGATCGGTTTATCCAAATTTTAGCACATGACTTAAAAAACCCTTTTAATTTAATAATGGGTTACTCGAACCTACTGCTTCTTAATTATAAAAGATACGACCAAAGTAAAATAGAGAGTCAACTAATAAAAATAAATCAGGCAACCACCAACACTTTAAATTTATTAGAAGACTTACTTTTGTGGTCCAAAGTTCAATCAAATCGTTTAGACTTTGATATTATAACCATCCAACTACAGCCTGTTTGTCAAGAAACCTTATCGTTTTTATCACTTCAAGCCGAGAGTAAGAACATTACACTTCATTACAAAGACACACACGATTTATCTATTCTGGCAAATGGTGACATGCTTAAAACTGTTTTACGTAACCTAATTTCTAACGCCATCAAATTCACCAATGACTTTGGCGTTATTCAAGTTGTGTGTGAGAAAACAGACGGTTTTGCTTTGATTCGCGTTATTGACAATGGGATTGGAATAGAAGAAAAAGACATCAATAAATTATTTGATTTCACACAACAACACACCACCATTGGCACTGCAAATGAAAAAGGAACAGGCCTAGGCTTAGTGCTTTGCAAAGAACTCATCGAAAAACTTGGTGGTACCATCTGGGTAAAGAGCGTGGTAAACCAAGGCAGTGAATTTGCATTTACCTTACCACTTGCTCTACAATCAAAAGAAAACTAAACCTAATAACGCCTAGAATATAGCTCACCCCAACGGGCTGTTACGCAAATAACCACGCAGTTAATACGTGGCAAGCAAGCTGCTAAACACAAGCCCAAAGGGTGTTGAACAAGCGTACATCATCCCAAGATTCAAAACTGTTAGAGTGGTAACCACACACAACAACAAACCCCGCATACCACAACAAATGTTGTGGTATACGGGGTTATTTACTTACAACCATTCTGGGTAACGAGCTTTAAATAATTTAATTATTGGTTGCCACATCCGATGGCTTCGCTACCGCCTTACGGGCTGTGGCAACCCCTTTACGGTGGGCTACAATATCGGCATATTGCTTACGGATGGCGTTTATGCGAGTTAACACATTAATAAAATACGGGTCGGAGGTCACTGAGGCCATCACCATCACGTACAAACACATCTCTTTAAACTCCTTCATAAGCTGACTGCGTAGTTGACGCGTATCAAATACTTCTTTTTGCGCCTCCACCGAAAGACGTTGGTGCGAAAGGGTTTTGAAGCTCAAACCACTCTCTTTAATGTGGTTTACATACATCTGCAAATTAAGTAACTCCACCTGTGAGGCATAGTTACTTCCTTCCAGCTCCGAAACCAACTTATCGATGGCCATTGTTTCAGCCTCGTAATTCAGGCGTTCAATACCTTTATACTCATGCAGTAACACCTGCAGATGATGTGCAGCTTTTACTTGGCTACTATTTAGCGACAAAGCACCCAACTTAAGCGCCTTACGAAAAGTTTTAATGGCAGTGTCGCGCACCTTATCGGCCATGGCCAATTCGTGGGTAATGGATGAGCCTTGCACCTTAACAATGCTTTTAAAATAGGCGGTACTACACGTTGTGAGGTTCCCCACTGAACGGTTTAGTATACTAACATCGGTTTTTGGTGATGCCGGTGGGATGCTTTCGAACTGCGCTAAAAAACGTTGTGCCAATTCGCATGTTTCAAGATCTGTAAGACTGCCAAGTGTTAATGGCTCTAATTTAATTTCCATGTTTACATATTGTTAGGAATGATGAAATATTATTTGAATATAATATAATAATAACAACTAACAAATTTTAACACACCGTACAACTACCCTGCTGACCATACCATTACATGCACAAAACAGACTATAACAAATAAAACATCTGGCTAAATAGTTGAAAAAACAGGCTTAAAAAAACTGCAGCAACTCATATTGAAGCAATATAACCTGCTGCAAAACTGCAGCGACCCATATTGAAGCAATATAGCCTCCTGCAAAACTGCAGCGACCCATATTGGAGCAAAATAACCTGCTGCAAAACTGCAGCAACTCATATTGGAGCAATATAGCCTGCTGCAAAACTGCAGCGACTCATATTGAAGCAATATACCTTGCTGCAAAAAAAAATCATCATACACCTCTCCCTAATAAAGCATAACTGAAACCACCTCATCCTCACCCCAACGGGCTTGTTACGCGAATAACCACGCAGGTAATACGTGGCAAGCAAGCTGCTAAACACAAGCCCAAAGGGTGTTGAACAAGCGTACATCACCCCCGCATTCAACTGCGTAGGTGTTGTAGCCACGCACAACAACAAACCCCGTATACCACAACATGTATTGTGGTATACAGGGGGTATTTACGTTATAACCATTATGGGTAATGCATCGATAAATATTGAATCATCCTAAAACAAAAAAAATCAACCAGTCCTAAGACCAGTTGATTTTCACGCAATCCAACACGATTAATTATCTATAAAAAGAGAATGGTATATCCATCGATTCCTTACATCAAACAGAACTTCTCCACAAAAAAAACTAAATATTAACTGCCCGTAAGCGATCGATAACCACTCGTTCAATCTCTGGCAACACATCCTTCATAATATAAGGCGGATAAGCACCATCACCCGCTGCATCAATTCCCAACTTGGTGTAACGCATATAAGTGGTGTGTACAATGGTGCCTATATTGATTTTGCTAATACCCATGGTAATCGACTTTTGAATGTCTTCATCAGGAATGCCTGTTCCGCCGTGTAACACAAGGGGGGCCGTAATGGCTTGGGATATTTCTTTGAGACGATCGAAATAAATCTTCGGTTTTTCAGGTGTAAAACCGTGCGCCGTACCAATGCCTACTGCAATAATATCGGCACCAGTGGCTTCGTACAAACGTTTTACATCGGCCACACTGGCCAAAAAGTCATCAGCCGATTTTACCACCACATCGCGCCCCATAATCTTGCCAATCTCTGCTTCCACCAACACATTGGCCGAGGCTGCATAGTCCACAATCTCCTTGGTCATGGCAATATTTTTATCAATGGGATGCTGCGAACCATCAATCATCACCGAGTCGTACCCCGCATCAATAGCCCACTTGCACTGGTCTACCGAGGTGCTATGATCTAAATGCAGATACAAACTGTTTTTAGCGTATTTCTTTAAACCATCTACCATACCTCTAAACACCTCAGCTGTTACCGCTTCAATAACGGGGGGATAAGTCATCACCATCACGTTGGTATCAACCACATTGGCAGCGTTTATAACCGCACGCAAGTCGTAATTATCATTTACATTGAAGGCCGCTAAGCAACGCTCTGAGGCTCTATAAGCTTTAAAAAGCGACTGTAAGGAGTCGAACTTTTCGTTAAATACTTTTGACATCATTGTATTCTATTTTTTGCTGTGACCAAAAAGATAAGCATTACTTTTTTCTATTTTGATATTCTCCACACCCACCCAGTGGTTAAACTCGGCTAAGTCGGTACCCATGTAACCACGAGCAATAATCCAGTGGTGATCGCATCCATTGTTTAAGATGGCTGATAGGATATCGCCCGCTTTGTGGGTCACGGGCTCAATTTCGGCATAACTACCACGGAACGCCATTTCCGAGGGACGGATGTCGGCCTCCCAGGTCAATACCGTAGCGGCATCTGGATACATGTATTTCGCCATGGTTATTTGACCTGGGTTGTGTAAGAATTCGATCAACATACCCGTACTGCTTTCTTCGCTGTAGTTTTCTAGGATGCTATGATTCCTTACTTCGTAACCGGTTTCCGGTTTCATTAATTTAGTAGGTGCCCCGCCACAATGCCAAAATCCTAAACGGTTTTTCTCTTCAGAGATTAACGACATATCTACCAAGGTAGGCACACATTGTTCTAGGCTTAATTGGTTAAATACGACCATGGACACCAAGGCCCCCATATCAGACTCGTCAGCCACTGGTATGCCAATATCTTGAACCAACGCACCAGCGCCATCACCAGCGATGTCATAATGATCGAAGAGTTCAGGCCAGTTTTTCAGTCCCACACCAATGTATTTATTCACACGACTGTAGTCGGCAATGGCCAATGATAAACGAAGTGATTTATTCAAACGCTCATTAGTGACGTTATTAAATTTGCACAACGGATGGGTTAACAAAGCCTGTTTAATTTCTTCGATGTCTTCTTCTTTAAATTTCTCCCCATGCTTCCAGATGGTTTCAAAATCCACACGATCCACCAACAAACCAAAACGTTTCAAAAGAGCTATCTCGTTTAACTCACAATCGTAGAAACCAGGTACGCGGAAACCACCAATCATACCAATGGTACGTTGATTAAGCGATGCTTTGGCATAAACCGCTTTGGCAAACGACAACAGGTGGGTACCAATGGTAGGTGACTCGGGTGATTCAAATATCCAACTATATTTTACACCACTTGAACCAAGGATGTTAAGCAAAAAGTTCTGACCACATAATCTATTGTTTGATAAACGGCCTCCCGTGGCTTCGTCATGCGACCAGCTCAATACAGGGATGGGGTTTTGTACAAACCAACGTGCGGTAGTGGCCGCTAAATCACCGGCTATGTAAGAGGCTTGATAGATAATAACGCCATCTACCTCTTGTTTTTTAGCTTGCTCTAACCAAGCTAACATATCTTCTTTGGTTTGAATTGGAGCTTCGGGACATATCACCTCAAAACTTTCAGAAGGAAATTCTCTTTTCAAACACGCTTTGGCTATGGCATAATTTTTTAAGATAGAAACCCAATCAAAATGCATTTCAAACCCTACTCCCACTAAACCAATTTTTGCTTTGTACTTTGCAGGAGCTGGCGCTATTAATTTCTCAAACAAATGACTTACCACCCCTTTTTTTGATGCGTATGATTCCATAATCTTATCTTTTTGTTGTTTTATGTTTTTGTTAACTGATATTTATTTTGAGTACCAACATGACACTTGGCTTAAACCCCAAGTCATTTAAACGGTTAGTAAATGTTCCTTCATAAACTCTCTACTAGGAAGAAACGTTCGTCCGCCAAAGTGCTGTGCTACCTGAGCCGCAAAGAAGCTCGCATAATTCATTCGTTGCTTGCTATTCATCCCTTGCAACAAGGCCGAGGCATAAGCGGCATGAAAAGCATCACCACAACCTGTTGTATCCACCACGTTCACTTTATAAGCTGTTTGATGTATCAACTCACCGTTATCTACCGAATAGGAGCCATTTGCGCCATCAGTAATCACCACTTGCGCATCGGTTAACTTATCCAAAGCCAAGGTGCATTCCTCAATGGTTTCTTTGCCTGTGAGGGCTTGAGCCGCCTCCAAAGGCAAAATGGCATGCGTACATAAACCAATCATCTCACGCATGACTGCTCCATTGGCTTTTTCCATATCAAGTACACTATAGATACCACGTGCTTTGGCAAGTTTAAGAAGATGAGTGTTTATTTCAATGTCGTATCCATCCACCAAAATAAGTTTGCAATCGTCTAGCATCGACTCGTCCACATCCTTAGGGCTAAAAGGAGTGTAACCGCTCATCGAATATAATACGGTACGCTCACCTTTTTCATCAATTTGCACAATAGCAATGGCTGGTGCCGCACCTTCTTTATGTTTAATTAGTACATCTTTAACACCATGACAAAGCAATTCGGCACGAGCAATCTGGCTCAATGTATTGTTACCTAAGTAAGCTAAAAAACCCGTTTCATGTCCTAACGATGCCAATCCTGAGGCTGCATTACCCGCAGGCGCACCACCCTGAACTACAATCTTTTCACACTCCGTCTTTTGACCGTAGGCTACTTCGTTTGGTGTTGCCACTAACAAATCAACCACGTTTAACCCGCTACATATTACTTCCATATCAAAATTATTTGATACAAACATAAGGGTAAATTGAGGTGTCTATTAAATCCTATATTTGACTAATTGTGTACTATATTTCCCTTTTTGAGATATTTACCTATATTTACCTTTTTTAAAGCATTATGAAACCAAAATACGAGGTCGTTCCGCACGAATTGAACAGTTCAATTCATGCCTTTAATTATCAAA
Source organism: Bacteroidales bacterium (assembly GCA_003251015.1). Taxonomy (GTDB): domain Bacteria; phylum Bacteroidota; class Bacteroidia; order Bacteroidales; family Marinilabiliaceae; genus SZUA-582. Next base: position 748 of record QKIO01000164.1, on the reverse strand, counting down.
AAGAGCGTTTCGATTCCCCATGGCATTACCATGGAGAGTACGAACTGGTTTACATCTGTCAGAGTAGCGGGGTACGTTACGTAGGTAGTAGCATTCAAAATTTTAAAGCTGGCGACCTTATCTTAATGGGCTCCTCACTTCCCCACGTATGGAAAAATAGTCCAGACTACCAGGCAGGCGCTTCATCCATATACATTCAATGGAACCAAGAAAACCTAAGCAACATATTTAACCAAATAGCTGAATTTAGCGGCATTCAACGACTCTTGGAAAATGCAACTAAAGGCATTCGTTTTATAGAATCACATCAAACAGGAGAGATTGCAGCTAAAATGCAGATGTTACTTGAATTTAAGGGAGCACGTAAAATATTAGCCTTTGCGGATATATTATTTGAGTTGTCAGAACTTAAAGACTTTGAGCTGCTAACCAACTCCGCCGACGAGTTTGCTAAACGCGAAGCTGGTGACCACCGCGTAGAAACCCTTATCTCGCACATTGATGAGCATTACCACGAAAAAATAAACATGCAAGACGTGGCCGACCTCACCTACATGACCAAGGTGTCATTTTGTAAGTATTTCAAAAAGCAATTCAACAAAACCTTTACCGAATACCTAAACGAGGTACGCATCCGTAAAATATGCCAGAGCCTGCAAGACACCAATCTTGGTGTAAGCCAACTGGCCTTAGAAAATGGTTATGAGAACCTCTCATTCTTCCACCGTCAGTTTAAAAAATATGTGAA
>QKIO01000151.1 GCA_003251015.1 Bacteroidales bacterium | reverse complement strand
CTCTAATTCTTTTTCTAGATAGGCAATATAAGCGCTTAATTCTTTGGGGAAATCAGACTCAGCCTTTAAACCTGTTAAATCTTTTTTCCATCCTGGAAGTTCAATATAAACAGGCTCTACATTATCGTCCAACTCGTATGGAAACTGCGTAACAACCTGTCCATTAATCTTGTATCCAGTAGCCACTTTAATGGTGTCAAAATCACTAAGCACATCGCCTTTAGTCATAATAAGCTGAGTAACCCCATTTATCATCACTGCATATTTAAGTGCCACTAGGTCAATCCACCCACAACGACGAGGACGCCCTGTTGTTGAACCAAACTCATTACCAGCCTTACGTAACGCATCACCTGTAGCATCAAACAACTCGGTAGGAAATGGACCACTTCCTACACGGGTGCAATAGGCCTTAAAAATACCAAATACTTCACCAATTTTATTTGGTGCCACACCCATACCAGTACAAGCACCAGCACAAATAGTATTTGAAGACGTTACAAAAGGATATGAACCAAAATCGATATCTAATAAAGTACCCTGAGCACCTTCGGCCAACACACTCTTACCTTCTTTGATATAAGCATTGATATTGTGCTCGCTATCTATAAGTGTGAAACTACTAATACAATCTAAACCTTCTTGCAAACCAGTTTCAAAAGCAGCAATATCGTACTCAAAGTCATACATCTCAAGCATCTTCACATGCTTAGCTTTTAGAGCCTCATATTTCTCATCAAAATTATGGATGATATCTCCCACACGTACCCCATTTCTACCTGTTTTATCCATGTAGGTAGGGCCGATGCCTTTTAGCGTAGAGCCAATTTTAGTTTTGCCCTTACTCGCCTCTGAAGCCGCATCTAAAATACGATGAGTAGGTAATATAAGGTGAGCTTTTTTGGAGATATAAAGGTTTTTAGAAACATCAAACCCTTTTTCTTTAAGCGAATCAATTTCTTTTTTAAATGTAATAGGGTCTATTACCACACCATTACCTATAATATTAATTTTATCGGCATGAAAAATACCCGATGGGATATTATGCAATACGTGTTTAAAATTATTAAACTCTAAAGTATGACCAGCATTAGGCCCACCTTGAAAACGCGTGATTACATCGTATTTTGGAGTTAGTACATCTACTACTTTCCCTTTTCCTTCATCACCCCATTGGAGACCCAGTAATACATCAACCTTCATTATATTTTGCTATTAAGTTATTTTCTTACAACCCATTAACCACTTGACACACTCAACAAAACAAGATGTTAAACATTAGAAACAAGGGTATTTACACTAAAAATCGGACTTTCAGTAAGTACTGAAATCCGACCCGTAAAAGTAAGCATTATGATTCTAAACTGAGGATTGAAATTGCTATTATTTTTAGGTTGATGTTTGTTTTTATTACGCTAATAACACAACAACTACACCATCACTCGATTTTATGGGGTATTCTGATTTATTTTTGAGGTGGTTAAGAAAAAAAGAAGTCAAATATGAGTAGTTATACTATAAAACAATTGCAGATGGATCAGAAAAAAAACACTCAACATCACCAACAACCTTACTCATTCAAACCCTCAATCTTCTTACACTTACCACACATCCCATACACATATAACGAATGATGCGACACCGTAAAATCGTGCAACTTGGTGGCATTGTTAAGCGTTATTTGTAAACTAGGATCACAGAATTCTAACACGGTACCACACACTGTACATATTAAATGATCGTGTTGACGCGATTCAAATGTTTTTTCGAATTGCGCCATGTTTTTACCAAATTGATGCTTGATAACCAACTTGCAATTAAGCAACAAATCAATGGTATTGTATAAAGTAGCACGGCTAACTCGGTAGTTTTTATTCTTCATAAAGATATACAACGTTTCAATGTCGAAATGACCTTCGCGTGTGTAAATCTCATCTAAAATAGCATACCGTTCGGGCGTTTTACGATGATTATGTCGCTGCAAGTAGTCGGTAAAAAGTCGTTTTACCTCTTCTCTAGTACTAACCTTATCCATAACTAGACTTAATATAAATAAAGCTCAAAAATAGATAATTTAGCTTAAAGATAAAACTCTTATTTAGAATAATTACAAATCATACATTAACACGGTCGTCACGGGTAACTTGATGCATCCCCTTAATCTCCATTATTTTATCCATCAAGTTATTCAAATCCTCGGTGTCGTAAATATACAAGTGAATATAACCTTCAAAAATACCATCGTGACTTTCGATATTTATAGCACGCATGTTGATGTTTTGCTCATCAGAAATAACTTTTGTGAGTTTACTCATGATGCCCATTTGGTCAATTCCAGAGAGATTAATAACTGCCAAATACGATAATATTTTGTGCGATTCCCATTTGGCCGATACGATACGATCTCCTTGTCGCGACATAAGTTTTAAGGCATTAGCGCAACGCCTATTATGTAAAATATACTTGTCGTCCACATCCCTGTAAGCAATAATATCATCTCCTGGAATGGGATTACAACATTCGCTAATAACGTAAGACTCCTTATCAGACTCATCACTTAAAATCAACGAGTTACCCCTGCTATTAGAGATGTTTTTTTCATCATCTGATTTACCAAAAGTCAATTTCCAGTAACGGGTCCATTTATTAGTAGACTTGGTACTTAACACCTTACCCAGATTGTCGAGCACGATAGAGCCCTGTCCTAAACCAAAATATAAATCATCGCGTTTGGCCACTTTATAATGGTCCATCACCTTTTTTAAGATGCGCGAATTAATGGTTAACTTCTTGTCGTGCAAGAGCTCTTTAAGCAACAATTCACCTTTTGCAATAAGACTCTTACGCTCTTCCTTAAACGCATCTTTAATACGGGCTTTGGCCTTGGCGGTGGTCACAAATGTTAACCAGTCGTACTTAGGCTGCTGTATGCGTGAAGTGATTATCTCAACCTGGTCGCCACTTTTAAGAATATGACTTAAAGGCACTAACTTAAAATTAACCTTGGCTCCAATACATTTATAACCAATATCGGTATGTATCTCAAACGCAAAATCGAGTGCTGATGCGCCTTTGGGAAGGGTTTTAACCTCTCCTTTAGGGGTAAAAATCATCATCTCAGATGCAAAAAGATTGAGTTTAAAATCATCTAAAAACTCTAACGAGTCACTATTCGGATTGTCTAGCAACTCTTTAATCATGCCAAACCACTTATCCAACTCCGACTCTTTATCTTTTTGGTCTTTGTATTTCCAATGAGCTGCAAAACCACGCTCGGCAATTTCATCCATACGTTTGGTACGTATTTGAATCTCCACCCACTTACCGTTTGGCCCCATCACGGTGCTATGCAAGGCCTCGTAACCATTGGATTTTGGAGACGACACCCAGTCGCGAAGCCTCTCTGGCTTTGGCTTGTATAAGTCGGTAACAATGGAATAGATAGCCCAACATTGTGTTTTTTCAGGCAGATGGATTTTTGGTTCAAACACAACTCGTACAGCCAACACATCATACACCTCCTCAAAAGGAAGTTCTTTCTTTTTCATCTTACTCCATATGGAATAGATGGATTTATGACGACCAACAATTGTATAATTAAACCCATCTAAGTCTAAGCGTTCTTTAATGGGGCTAATAAAAGCCTGTATAAAATCAACATGTCGTTCTTCGCTATCTTTAACCTTTTGACGTAAATCGGCATATACTTTAGGATGTTCGTACTTTAAACTTAAATCTTCCAACTCCGACTTGATGGCGTACAGACCCAAGCGATGTGCCAAAGGCGCATAAAAATACAAGGTCTCGCCAGCTATTTTTAGTCGCTTGTGGTCGGGCATAGAATCAAGGGTGCGCATATTATGCAACCTATCGGCCAACTTAATAAGTATCACACGTACATCTTCGACCATGGTCAGCAACAGCTTTTTGAAGTTGTCGGCCTGAAGGGAGTCTGACTGCTCAAAAGCACCTTCTAATTTGGTAAGTCCATCTACAATAGAGGCTATCTTTTCACCAAACATACCTTCAATGTCCTCCACGGTATACTCGGTATCCTCCACCACATCATGTAACAAAGCCGCAATAATACCTTTGGTACCAAGCCCAATCTCCTCCACAGCAATACGTGCCACTTCAATAGGATGGAAAATATACAGCTCGCCTGATTTGCGGCGCATATCTTTATGTGCGTTATGAGCTAATTCAAATGCTTTGTAAATCAAAGCTCTATTATCATCCACTTGACAACGGGGACAATTATTAATGATTGACTCTAAACGCCTCCTAACTTCCTTCTCTTCAGCCTCTTTATCGATATGTACCATGCAACCTACACTTATTAAGCTTTCAAAAATAATTATTTACTTTTATAGACCAAGTTATCCCTAAAAAAGAAAAACCTACTTTCCCACAATAATCGTTAAAAAATCATTGGGCTGAAGGTAGGCATTAGCCAAACGTAACAAATCTGCGGCGCTAATAGTTTTGATGGTATCAAATCGTTGTTGAAAATAACTCACATCCAACATGCCATCTATCAACTCTTTATAATTATCTGATGTCGCAAAAGGCCCGTCAAAATTACGAATCACATCACCCAACATGTAATTCTTAACCAAAGATAACTCCTCCTCCGAAATAAGTTCGGTACGAAGTTTTTCCATCTCACGAAATATCTCAGTCACGGCCAATTCTCTATTCTGAGCTTCTACCTCGGTAGCTATCACCAAGGTACCTGCCAGTTGATGAGCCGATATAAACGAAGAGATTCCGTAGGTTAACCCTTTTTCTTCGCGGATATTAGTCATCAGACGAGACCCAAAATAACCACCCAACACAGTATTTAACACCTGTATGCCATGGTAATCGGGATGGGTTTTGGGAAATAACGGACGACCAATACGCAGAGCAGATTGCACCGCATTATCCTTAGGAATAAAAATAGTTTGAGGTAATGTGGGTTTGAAATCAAGTGCAGCTTCATCAGACACAATAGGTTGCCCCCACGCACCTCCCAAATGGCGATTTAATAAATTCTTAAAGTCGGCACCTGGCTGTCCAGAAACAATAATATGAGTGCCTTGAGGTGTATAAGCGCGTTTATGAAATGCCATCACATCACCTTGACTAATGCCGTCGAAGTGAGACATATCCAACATATTACCATAAGGATGGTCACCAAACAAACGCCTACTTAAGCTACGAGCTGCGATGGTTTTTACTTTTTCACCATCAATCAAAAACTCCTGCTTCCGTTTGCTCAAGATTGTTTCTAGCTCCTTAGTTGGAAAAATAGGGTTTTTAATAATATCCTCAAGCAATGGCAAGGTGCCTGATAAAAAACCCGTTAGGGTAATTAAACTCACTTCGGCATGATGGTAATGTGCATATTGAGAGATATAAGCCCCAAAATAATCTATTTTCTCGGATAACTGAGCAGATGTAAACGCTGAAGTGCCTTCGCATAATGCCTTGTTGGTTACTGAGGCTAGTAAGGGCTTACCCGCTTGAACAGCTCCTGCAGGAAAAATGACGTCTATCTTAATCACATCCTGAGAACCAGCTTCGATAATGTGCACACCAATGCCATTATCAAGCGTATATTGCTCTACTGGTAACATGTCAAAATCCTCAACAGACTTGAAACGAGGTGGTATTTGCCTATCAATCATCATTTTATTGTTTTTTGGCATGGTAATAAAGAGTAGAACTATTTTCAGGCGTAAACACTTTTGTAGCACAAGCTAATATATCATTGGCGCTTACTGCTTTATATTTATCAACCTCAGTATTTATATCGTTGGCATCACCCAACAATTCAAAACTGGCCAAATTCATGGCTTTGTTAAGGAAATTAATCTCCGAAAAGATAAGATTTGATTCTATTTTATTTTTTACTTTCTGCAGTTCGTAAGCACCAATGGCTTTGGTAGAAATGGCTTCCAACTGCGACCAAATTGCTTTTTCAGCATTGCCCATACTTACACCAGGCAATAAACGCCCCGTAACAGTCATTAAACCGGGATGATGGTCGCCAGAAATATATGCATTAACAGAGCTAAATAACTGCTGCTCTTTAACCAATGTCTGATGCAAACGTGACGAAGGACCATTTGATAAGACATCAGACAATAAATCGGTGATGTAAAAATCGGAGCTGGTACGCGTACCAATATGAAAGGTCATATGAATTAAATCTGCAGGCACATCACGCTCCACAACCAGGCTACGCGCCTGTGTTTGAATGGGCTCCACGGGTATTTCACGCTTATCGATAGCACGGGAAGGAATGGGGCCAAACCATTTTTCGGCCAGCTTAAACACTTCTAATACATCTACATTTCCACTAACCACCAACACCGCATTATTAGGGGCGTAATGTTTAAAAAAGAAATCTTTCACCTCAGCCAAGGTGGCCTTTTCAATGTGAGAAATATCTTTACCGATGGTTGGCCATTGGTAAGGATGCACCTTATAGGCTAAGGGATGCGTCAAAAGAGCAATATCGCCATACGGCTGATTGAGGTAATGCTGTTTAAACTCTTCGATAACCACCTTACGCTGCACCTCAAGACTCTCTGGTGAGAACGCCAATTCAAGCATACGGTCAGACTCTAACCAGAAACCAGTCTCTAGATTGGCGGCTGGTAACGTGAGGTAATAATTGGTAACATCGTTATTGGTCCAGGCATTATTATCGCCACCTACCATTTGCAAAGGCGCATCGTAGAGTGGAATATTTTTGCTTCCTCCAAACATCAAATGCTCAAACAAATGAGCAAAACCAGTGCGATTAGGGTCTTCATTTTTAGCCCCTACATTATAAATAATATTGATGGCTGCTAATGGCGTACTTTTATCTACGTGAACAACCACTCGTAACCCGTTGGCTAGCGTGTGTTTTTGGAGGTTTATCATTAATTATTTGTATTTCATGCTGTTTGAATTTGTTTGTTTAGAGCGTAACAAGTGACTACTTTCGACTCACAAAAACGAACTATTTGTTTAAAATCTTACTCTTTTTTTT
>QKIO01000096.1 GCA_003251015.1 Bacteroidales bacterium | reverse complement strand
CGCAGAAAGAAACACATCTCGTTTACAAACCATGTTGGCACCATTCATCATAATGGGGCGTTTGGCCATTGCTGCAGCTCCTCCAGTTACTTGTAAGGCTGCAAAATCAAGCTGTTGAAACTGAGCTAAAAAGGAAGCATCGCCATGAAAAAGAACGGGTCCAATACACAAATCAGAAGCAGTGGCATTTACATGATTTTTAATACTAGTCAACCACAAAGGGGGATGAGTACAATCGGCATCCGTAAAAACCAAATAGGTAGAGCTTGCACACATAGCGCCCGTTTGTAAGGCAGCCTTCTTGCCTTGACCATTATTGGGCATCACCTGAGCTTGTAAAATGGAGGTTTTAAGATGGGTATGGATCAAGTCCACCCCATCATCGGTAGAATGATCATCCACCAAAATAATTTCGGAAAACTTAGTTTTTTGCCCCGCCAACGACCTTAAAAGCTGCTCTATATTAATAGACTCGTTGCGGAAAGCGATAATTAAACTAAACGTATTTGTATCCTCACATACTAGTGGAGCATGAGCTGTTGAAGGCATACGCCAAACACGTAACCAAGCTACTATTTGCAGACCATACAACAACAAAACAAAACCAGAGAAAACACTTAGTACAAGCACAACAACTAATTTAAACGCATTAAAAAAGCCAATCATAACGATTGGCTTTTCAACTTAATCTCTTTTGGTGAGTATCCAACTTTCTATGCGGTATTGAGTCACTACTTCTTCCTGTTTGGCATAGGCTTGCGACACCTTATCAAAGGAAGCAAGGCTTACCATAATTCTATCTTTAAAATCAAAAGTTGTACACTCATTAAAACCTTGTTCTTTCATCTTTAGCACCAAAGCATCGGCTTTATCTCTACTAACAAAACTACCCACAATAATACGATGTGGTTTCAAAGCCACCACAGGTTCTTCAACTATTTTTACAACGGCTGTTGTGTCAGGCATCTCAATTCGTTTCACCACTGGCTCAACAATCTCTACCTTAGGTTCTGGCTTTTGATAGAAATAGAAGTAGTATATCCCTCCTCCCACTAAAAGCAGAAGTAATAAAATCAAAAAAATCTTCCATGAACTACGTTTAGGCTCTGAATAGTCGTAGGTAGTTTGGGTTTTAACAGGCTCTTTTGGAGGCTCCACCGCTTTAGAGCTTGTTTTGCCATAAGGTGTTGGATCCTCACTTTTAACCATTGAAGGATTTCCAGAATCCGATTCTGTTTTATAAGTTTTAACCTTGGGAGGTTCCACTTTAGGTGTCGCAGTCACAACCGGTTTAGGTTTATCTTCTGCTTTTGGTTCAACAACTATTGGTGTCGGACTATCTGGTTCTATATCTAATAAATCTAACAACTCAGGTTTAGAAACGGGTTTCGCAGATGATTTAACAGTGGGTTTAGCCTCGGATGATTCTATATTACTAGCTTGTTCAAAGGTTAAGACGCCTTGAGCATCTTTAGTAAAAGTGCCTAAGTTAAGCATGGTATAGCTTCCTTTTGTATCTAATGCTGTGGTTAACGCATCCACAAAATCGGCCACATATTGTTCGGCCACGTCACGTTCAACCAACTTTTTATGGCTGACATAATCAACTAAAAGACCATCGTTGAAACTCAAAAAATTATTAAACAGAATGGTGATCCCATTCTCTTTTGCTATGATAAAGGCTCCAAAATTGGGAATTATTACGCGATTATTCTCCTTAATCAAATCAAGTAAATACTGTTCCATGTTAAAGTATTTGATTGTGAAAAATGGTAATTAGTGCTTAAATATAAACAGATTTAGTGTAAATGAATACCTATGCGGATTATTAAGTGATATTTAGATGAAAAAAATTTCTATTTATGATAAATAAGCACCAAACTGCCAATTAAAGCAGGAATAACCTGATTAGTAAACCACAAACAGAAAATAGCAGCCAGAAACAACGGGGGGTAAAATACGAATGCCTGAAACACAAACAGCGAAACAGCTCCCCTCACCCCTATATCGGTTAAAAAAAAGGAAGGTATAACCGTAATAAAGAAGAAATAAAGACTAGATAAACCCACAAACTGTAAGGGGGGAATAGGCACATCAAAAAACACAAGCCACACATAAAGTTGAGACGTAAAAACACCATACCTAAGGATGGATAAAAGAATAACTCCACCTAAATTAAACCAACTTAAATACTTAACATAGCTAAGATGCTGATAAAATTGTTTCAAAGCAGATGAGTGCCTATAATAATAAATAAAGGCCATTACCCCTACCAATATGCCGGTGCCAATAGTTAAACCCAAATAAACAGGTCTAAACGAAGAAGAAAGAGAACCATTAGTCCAATAAAATAAGGCGATTAATCCACATATAGTAATTACACCGGTTTGCACAAATCCACCTAAAAAAGTCATTACCAAACCTTTGGCTCGCAGCAAATGAGGTAAAAGAGCTAGCCGACCACCCGGTTCGGCCAAACGACCTGGCGACCCCATGGCCAACAGATTGCCTGCCATCACTTGTAAAAAAGATTCTTTAAGTGTAAGGGATGAAAAGGGATGCATTAGACTTTGCCATTTAACCATCTCTGTTAAATGGTTAACAAGCCAAAGCAGCATAATAATAAACAGTAAACTGATTTTGGTAGATGAAAACTGAAATGCTTGCAAAACAATATCGCCCTGCTCAAACGTAAGTACTCGATGTAGAATATATCCATAGGCCAAAATAGATAGGCCTATTATAAAAATACTAAAGTGCGAAAGGCTCGATATCTTCTTTATCATAACTACCCTCTCTTACAGTTCGATTTATAAGTGGTAAAATAAAAAAGGCAACAAGACCTGCTACTATGATCATAACATTTTGAGCAGCATGAACTACCAAAGCAAAAATTCCACTGCTAGCCTCGGAAATTCCATACATCTGAAGTGTGGCAATAACCATAAAATGCCAAGGGCCAATACCACCTTGCACCGGAGCCAACATGCCTAAACTACCAGTTAATAGGATGGTTATTCCAGCGCTAAACGGCAAACTAGAGGTTGAACTCATGCTAAAAAAGCAGACGTAAATCATCAAAAAATACATACACCAAATAAACAGGGTGTGGAAAATAAAAATGGGTTTGTTATCCACATTTTTAATAGATGCAAAACCTTCTTTAAATTTATCCCACAAGGACTTTAAGCGAGTGAATGCACTAAAATTATGCATATTACGTTTAACAAAGAAAATAACACCTGCCAACAAAATTAGGGTACCAATAACATAAGGCGATGAGAAGAATTGGGAATAACCCGTCCAGTTAAGTTGCACAGAGAGGAAACTCCACAAAAAGTCGAATTGAAGAATCAATACAAAAATAAATACCAAAACCAGCATCAATAAATCTATCAAACGCTCAGCCACCACAGTGCCCAGGATGCGAGTGAACGACATACTTTCGTATTTACTAATAACGCTACAGCGAGTCACCTCACCCATGCGTGGAAATATCAAATTGGCCAAATAACCTGTCATTACAGCCCAAAAGGTATTCGACAATTTTGGTTTGCGCTCAACGGTCTTAATAAGCATTTGCCAACGCATGGCTCTGCTTAAATGACTCAACAAGCCTAAAACTATGGACAGTACAATCCAACTGTAGTTAACATCATTTTTGAGCACCTCAAGGATTTCATCAGCCTTTTGATTTTTATACAAATGCCAAATAATATATAAACCAATAGATGGAAATAAAATATATTGGATAGCCTTAGAAATATACTTTTTCAAAGTGTTTTGAATTTAAAATATAACTGTAAAGTCGGTTGCCTTAAAAATGGATTTTATACCTTTGCAGTCTTGTCCATAGGGCAAAGATAACAAATTGTTTCACTTAGTCCAATGGGACTAACACACCAGGAGTTAGTGCCTGTACTGTACATATAAATATCGACAATGGGAAAAGTAAAAGCAAAGAAACACCTCGGACAACATTTTCTAAATGATCAGTCTATTGCTCAACGTATTGTCGAAAGCTTAACCTATCCACCCGAATCAGTACTAGAAGTAGGACCGGGCATGGGTGTATTAACTTCTTTTTTGGTTAAGCGACCTACCATCAACCTTAAATTAATTGAGATTGACACGGAGTCGGTAGATTATCTAACCGAACATTTTGCAAAACTAAAAACCAACATCATCTTCGGTGATTTTCTGAAATTGGATTTAAACGAGTTGTTTCAGCAACCCATATCGCTAATAGGTAATTTTCCTTACAATATATCAGGCCCCATCTTTTTTAAGGTGTTTGAAAACAGACACTTAATACCTCAAGTAGTGGGTATGTTACAAAAAGAAGTGGCCGAACGCATTGCTGCTGGCCCAGGTACTAAAACCTATGGTGTATTAAGTGTATTACTGCAAGCATTTTACGACATAGAATATCTTTTTACCGTAGAACCAGACGTATTTATTCCACCACCAAAGGTGCGTTCTGGCGTTATTCGTTTGGTAAGAAATCAAACCGAGAAATTACCTTGCGATGAAGTATTATTTGTAAAAGTAGTAAAAGCCATCTTTAATCAACGTCGCAAAGCCATACGTAACTCACTAAAATCAATTGATTTTAACAAGGAAGCCATGAGCGATCACGACTTCCTAACTCGCCGACCGGAACAGATGAGTGTGGCTGATTTTATCACCCTCACACAATTAATACAGGCTAATCCAAGTCTTCCAAACCAAGAATAAGGTTTTACTACCGGCATCAAACAAATGATTTATCTCATTAAATAGGTATCAACATGAGAAATTTTGAATTAACCCGAGAATATTTAGAAAACTTACGTTCTCTGATTAATAGCAAAAAAAATGAGGCTATTACTGCACTACTGGAAGAGTTACACCCTGCAGATATAGCCGAAATTTACGTTGAATTAACCCTTGACGAAGCTAAATACATTTATTTTCTCATTGATGACGACACAGCAGCTGATGTCATTACTGAATTAGAAGAAGATGACCGACGTCGCTTTCTAGAAAGCCTGCCCAGTGAAGTCATTGCCAAACGGTTTATCGATCGGATGGATTCGGATGATGCAGCCGATGTACTAGGTGAGCTTCATGAAGACATTCAAAAAGAGGTACTTTCGCACATGGAAGATGTTAGTTCGGCAGGTGATATTGCCGACCTACTTAGCTTTGATGAAGATACTGCAGGGGGGCTAATGGCCAAGGAGCTTATCAAAATTAAAGAAAGCTGGTCTATCCCCACTTGCCTTAGGAGCATGCGCCGTCAAGCGGAAGAGATTGATGAAATTTATTACGTGTATGTGGTAGATAATGACGGCATACTAAAAGGTACTATTTCTCTCAAAAAGATGTTACTCTGTCCTGTAGATTCGTTGGTTCGCGACATTTATAACTCCGATGTGATTTCGGTTCGTGTGGATGTAAAAGACGAAGAGGTAAGTAACATCATGGAAAAATACGATTTAGTGGCACTTCCAGTAATTGATACCGTAGGACGTCTGGTGGGACGTATTACCATTGATGACGTGGTGGATGTGATGCGTGAGGAAGCCGAAAAAGATTACCAGTTAGCATCGGGTATTACCGATGATGTAGAGTTTTCGGATAGTGTGTGGGTTCATACCAAAGCACGTATTCCTTGGTTGTTGATTGGACTTGTAGGCGGTATTTTAGGCTCACGCGTGGTAGGAGGTTTTATAGGTATACTAAGTGATCATCCACAATTGGCGTTTTTCATGGGGCTAATTGCTGCGATGGGTGGAAATGTGGGTATTCAATCCTCGGCTATCGTAGTGCAAGCCTTAGCTAATGGCTCCTTAGGTATAGATACCACATTTACTAAATTAATGAAAGAATTAGCCATTGCCTTATTAAATGCAAGTATCTTATCGGCACTTATTTTTGTTTACAACTATTACGCTGGAGCACCGTTGGCATTAACGTCCACGGTAAGTGTGGCCATGTTTTCGGTAGTTGTATTTGCCAGTTTATTTGGAACAGTGGTGCCCCTAGTGATGAATCAGTTAAAATTTGACCCCGCTGTGGCTACTGGACCTTTCGTAACCACGCTAAACGATATCGTGGGAATGTTTATCTACTTAACTATTGGCACCTTGTTTTTTACGTACTTCACTAGTTAACTCCTATAATACGACCAGATGTTAAGCCAACTCATGATTCACCATCTCTTGTAATTCATCGAAAAAGAGGGTGAAGTTGTGATGTAATAATTGATGATGTCGTTGTAATTGCTCCATAGCCCATGGTGCTTCGTTGGGTAACGATGAATAATTACTCATGATCTCCAACGATCGTTCTATTCCAACAAACGTAGCGTAAGTTTCTAATCGTCTGCTTTTGATAATAAAAGGCAAAATGCTTTTAATGCCATTGGGTAGTTTAAAATAATGGCGCATCAATAAACGATGTGTTTGCGTCACAAAATCAGTTAAGGGCAGCGGACTGTAAGTATCCCAATTCTGTGCTAAGAAAAAATCGAAAAAAACATCCATCACAATGCCAGAGTAGCGACCATACCGCTCATTCAAGAGTAAGGCACTTCGTTTTACTAAGGGATGTGTATCGGTAAAAAAATCAATTTTACGATGTAACAAAATGCCTTGCTGAATGCCTATTTCATAGTTTTGATAAGCATTACCTTTAACATGGTCACCGATGAAATTACCCACCTTTACCATTGGATCAGAACCGCTTAAGTACAAGTGAGCTAAAAAATTCATGGTGTTGTATTTAGCTTAGGATGTAAAATGGATTTCAAACACTTATCAATCGTTTGATATAGTCTGCCAACTACCCAAATGAGCTGACTGAACGATGGCATCCATAACTTTTTGATTCTGGATGGCATCATTTATCAAACTGGGCAAAGACCCACCCTGATAAATACTAGCAACAAAAGCTTCAATCATAAGTCCATATTGATCCACAGCATCAAAAAAAACCTCACGCTCGCCTAAAGCAGTCTTAACAGTAACTTTAGCCTTCACATCGGCATAGGT
>QKIO01000049.1 GCA_003251015.1 Bacteroidales bacterium | reverse complement strand
CGAGAAATCAAGCCCAGAATTGACGAAGGAAACACTAAGATGGGTGCACATTACAATAAGCAATGCAAAACGCAACCTTCTTGGAAACTATCATAAAATCAAAGGAAAATACCTACAACTTTATTTAAACGAATTCGTGTATAAGCTCAACCGTAGATATTTTGGCGAGCGCATCTTTGATAGACTAGTAATAGCAGCTATTACAGGGTTATGACTAAATACGGATAAGCAAAAATAAATGAAGCAGAACTCCAAGTTTCATTGCTTTAACGGGGAGAATAAGAATATAATCCATACGAAGTTTGCTGTATCTATTCCACAATTGCTGATGATGGTGATTCAAAAGATGGCTTAAAGAAAAAAGGCATTTTCAGTTGTGGCATCGTTGGCTCAAATACACCTGTTTATTTGATGTATTTGAATTACTCAAGAGTATTAAACAAGAATATATGAAACAGTTAGGCTCTCCCAAACCATTGCAAACCAGTTTTGTTTTTTAGTAGAGGAACTTTTAAAAAATAAATAATAATAGCAGATTATTAGGTAATTAAAGATAGATAATCTCAGGTTTAGGTGTTATTTTTAAGATGGAAATGCAGATATGATATTGAAAGATGTAAAACTGTTAGTGTAGAATTAGAAGTATTAATTATGACAATAGTCCCAATAGGTAAATGTATATGGTAGACTAAATTCTTTCAATTTCTAAAAAGCCCCATACTAAATAAGTATGGGGCTAGATTCATAAAATTCAAAAAGGTTACTTTATTATTTCGTTATTTTTTTGATGATAGTATCTCCATTAGTAGTTGTAATAACTAATAAATGAATACCCTTCGCTAAACCCGATGTATTAATAACTTGATATACACCATTACCAGTTATCATTTCCTCCAGTGTTCCTGTAACTGAGTAGAAAGCAGCTGTTGCGAATTCAATATTTCCTTTTATTGTTAGTTCATCTTCAACTGGGTTCGGGAATGCACTAAATTCGATGTTTTTAATGCCATCAACATTTGTAGATACATTTTTCAAACCTAAAGTTAACTCTGGAGCTTTACCTGGGGTTTCCTTAGATGCAAATGACACATCGTTACCACTTACATGAGATACAATTAAGCTTAACTTACCAGTAGATGTAATTGCTGACGCATCTAAATCAAATGTGTACTCTTTGTTAAGATCATAATTACCTGTTAACTTACCTAATAACAATCCTTTAGATGGAGCGTTTGAACTTGAAATGGTAGTCTCAGTCCAATTAGTACCATTACCAAGAAGAACCTGAATTTCGCCATTACCGTTATCTGTACCTACTGCAAGTTTTAGAGAAGCCGAGATAACTTCACCTTTCACACTACTCAAGTCGAACATTAAGTATGATGTACGCTTACCAGCTTCTACACGTAAATCATTCGTATTAAACGGTGAAGTATCCTGCAAGTAGGCATCATGTATTGGCGATAAGGTTACGTTTAACGACTTAGTAACGGTTACTTTGCACGACGTCTCAAAGCCACCATTTACTGTTGTTGCGGTTATGGTTGCATTACCAACCGAAATACCTGTAACAACCCCATTGTCTACTGTTGCTATTGACGTGTTGCTTGATTTCCAGATAATTGAATTGTTAGAAGCATTAGAAGGCTCTACTGATGCAGATAATGTTACCTTTTCGTTAGTACCTACCGTTTCTGTAGCAGGAAGAACAGTAATGCCTGTTACATCAACCGGAATTACACCTCCGCCTGAACAAATTTCAATACTTTCCCAACGACCGCGAGCAGTGGCAAAACCACCGTTTTCAGGAACTAATTGATTGGATGTTTGATTGAATGTAACACGAATTTTATCGCCGCTTGCAATAGCTACTGGTGTTTTGCTTATTACTAAAGGTTCAATGGTATAAGCCGGAGTATTTGTTCCATAAATTCGCGTATTTTTAGCACTTCCTACTTTTGTGCCATTTACAAATACTTCGTAAGTACATTCACCGTCAGGCTCAGCCATTGCGTTAATAATAAAAGTCGCATTCATAGTAGCTCCTGAATAAATTTGCTCTGCAGCACAAGGGCGATTTATTCCGTTAGTACCACCACAACCTAAAACCGTCATACCCACATTTACAGCACCGACTGGAGAATTAGGGATTGCTGCTCTATTCGCATTATCATAACCGGTTATGCCTGATATTGTAGTAAAATCTTTTGATAAGATTTTATTGCAAGTTTGAGGAGCGCTAGCGCCTGGGCGATATTTAGGATCGTTTGCTGTTGCAATATCAATACTCTCACCCGTTGTAAAGCTAATACTTCTTTCATAAAAGATGATGTAATCGATACACGTCCGTTGTGCACGTCCCGATACCGTGAAGGTATAGGTTTGGCCTGCTTTAAAGTTATAATCAACTTCAACCAATTTCTTAACCCCATTAACATGGCCTTCCATTTTAACACCGGCACCCCATGCATCTTTACCACGCCCGTAAAATTTATGGTCAATTTTTAAATCATCAGTCGAGAAAATGTTAGCTGAAGTAAAATCTCCCGCCATTTTAATGTAAACATCATTACACTTATCCCAAGCAGCCCCTTCTAGGTTTTGAAGTAAACGCATACCTAAACGATACACACCTGTTTTAGGACAAGTAAAAGTATATTCAAGAGGAGAGGTGGCAGATCCTCCGTCTGGGTCATTTCCGGTAAACTCGATGTAGTCATCACCTATAGGTGCTAAATCTGTTCCACCCTTATATTTAGCATCACCTGGTTTTCTAATTACCCACTTATCCAGGTTTGAAGTGGTAGCATCCGCTTCAAAAACAATCCAGTTTTCGCCGTAAGTAACGCCATCATTAGAACCAGCTTGTACAATTACACTACATGTAGCCGTTTTGTTGCCCTCAGTTGTTTTAACCGTGATGGTTGTTGCACCAGCCGTTTTCGTAGTAACAACTCCGTTTGTCACAGTTGCTACGGCTGTATTACTTGAAGTCCAAGTAACGTTTGTATTTCCAGCATTAGTTGGTAATACTGTGGCAGTTAAATTTACTGTTTTCCCAACGTAAGTTTCTACTGATGTTTGATCTAATCTAACACCTGTAACTGGTGCAGAAGCCACTGTTACCAAACAAGTAGCTGTTTTACCACCATCAACAGTAGTTGCAGTAATAATTGTTTCACCCGCTCCAACCGCAGTCACAACACCGTTATCAACGGTAGCCACAGCTGGTTTACTACTCGTCCAAGTAACATTTTTATTGTTAGCATCCGTTGGTAAGATACGAGGCGTTAAAGTAAATTTATCACCGCTGTTCGACAATTGTTCTGAAGAAGAATCAAGTGTGATGCTTTGTACTGGTTTCATAACCGTATTAGTTACTAATACCGCCCAGTCTTGGTTGGTGTTATTCGGCGCATTACCAATTGCACGGTTACCGCCACCGGTTACGCTTGTTACACTACCATTTTGAAGGGCTCCACCGTTTCTCGGATCAAACCATTTTACAGTAAAGGTACCAGAAACATTATTTAAATTTAGGTTCGTTGTACCGCCGTTTGGCAAATAAATTATATATTCAGAACCCGCATTTGCCAAACAGTGTGCATTAACATTGGAAACTAATGCATCGTTGTTTTCGGTTGCCCAAAACTTAATGGCATTATCTTGGAAGAAGCTTACAACATTTCTTCCCCATTGCGCTAAGGTATTGTAACGACGGAAGTCTTCTGTTTTAAAATCACCATTGGCACCACCGTACCACATTACACCGCCACCGCCGGCCATAATGTTACCCCAAAGCACCCCTTTACGCCCCTGCTCACTAACGGTACCATCTATTTGATCCATGCTTGTAAAAACACCGTTGTTAGCACTGGCTTGCTCGTCTGAAGCAACTACCCATGGAAAACCGTATTCTTTTGATTTTTTAACCAAATGATTGGTTAATTCAAAAATCTCCGCATAATTGTTACCGTTTTCATTTTGCATAGATGCACCGGTAACGTACTTTTTGTCTTCAATTAATTTGTCATAGGCTGCTTTTGCAGATGATTCAGGACGCGTGTGGAATACATGATTACTTCCCCATGGATCAATAGATTTTAACCAATCGATACGTTCATAAGCTGTATTAACACTATTATACGTTAAATCGCGAGAAGCATACTCTTCCGAAAAATTAAATTCTAATCCCAAGTGGTGTCCAAAACGAGCAACCATTTCACGATAATATACTTTTATTTGTGAGGAGTTTAAAGCATTCCAGTTTTCGGCTTCTGCTAATTTAAGATGAAGCACTAAACCATTTTTCTCGGCATGGTCTAAAACAATTTCCCATTGTTCTAGTTTTGAAATATCGTATTGTAAGGTACTGCCTACTTTTACCCAAGGGAAAACGTTTTTATCATCACCACCAAAAAGTGACATGGATAAAGAGTTAACCCCTATTTGTTTTAAATAGTTAATAGCACCAATAATGTTTTTCCCTTTACCGTTACTCCATGTTGGGTCACCTGCTTTGTAATCATTTTGGTGTGCACTGTAATAGTGAAGCACACAAAGTGTACAGCCGTTTCTTGAATCATCAAAATCAAATTGATTGAAATCTAAAAAGTTCTCCGGAGAATCAGGACCGTGCTTTAAGAAGTACTCGCCTGTTTCAGCAAAACGCAAGTAACGGCGTGCATTTAAATCACCGCTTGTTTGATAATACAAACGTCCTTTCGCCTTTAAATCAGGTAAAACAGCTGTAGAAGCTCCAACATTACCTACCGTACCGTTTAGAGTATGTTTAGGACTTGGTAACTGATTAACCTCTTTAATTGCTACATCAGTTCCTGTATAAAATAGAACTTGGTAAGACCAGTTACCGGTTTCATCAGGACGAAGAAAAGCTTTGTATTTGTCACCGCTCTTTGCACTGGTATTTGCAGCATTACCATCGGCAGCAAAGAATCCAGGAACTCTTATTTTTTTACCACTTGGAGCTGTGAAAATAACATCCATACGGTTGTTAAGGAAGGTGGCATCAGCTTCGCTCAAACCAGAAGGTAATGAAAGTGTTGTAGTTACTTTATGCCACTTTTTTAGTTCTCCGCTGACATCTACAGTTTGTGCACTTATACTTGTTGTGTACAAACCAATTAACATACATGTTAAAAAGATTTTAGATAAGATTTGTTTCATGTTGTTTGAATTAGTTATTAATAAATATTCATCATTGATGAAATCACTTTTGGTAAATGACAAACATGATAATTAATGGTTAACGTTTTTTGGCAAAAAAGAATGAAAATTTTGTAGCAATTACTAAAATCATTACTTATTACCTATTTCACTCTACTATCAACCATATAGTAGAGAAAATTGTAGTGACACCCTCAAGGTTACAACAAATAACTATTTGATAAATTTCAACTAGAACAATCATACTAAAAGTCTAAAAGACTATTATGCCACGGTCCTTCTTTTCGAGTTACAAATTTTAATCTTACAATACTTTCTCTTTAACTCTGAACTGTTAAATATTATTTCGTCCAATATTTATCCATTCTTTCCATATCCTTTCCTTCGTATATTCTTTGCAGTTGCCACAGGGGTCTAATAAGAGTTAACTCCCACTCAAAAAGTTTCTTATATAAATCAGCTACCTTGTCGGGGTTTTTATAGGCCAAATTGTTTTTTTCGGAGATGTCCGTTGATAAATCGAATAAAGCGGCAGGTCTATCAGGGAAACGAATTAATTTCCAATCTCCTTCTCTAATAGCACCTCTATTTTCCTTTTTCCAATAAAGATATTTGTGCGGTCTATTTGTGTTTTCGCCTGTTAAATAAGGAATGAGGTTAACGCCATCGATATTTTTTAACGAATCGGTTGCGCCACCCGATACTATAAATGATGTGGGTAAAATATCGAGCGTACTTATCGGAAAATCATATTCTGAATTTTGAGGGATTACATTTGGCCATTTAATAATAAACGGAACACGTATTCCACCTTCAAGATGATTGGCTTTTGTACCACTTAAAGGTAAGTTAACAGATGCGTTGGAGTCGGTTGGCCCACCGTTATCATTCGTAAAAATGATTAATGTATTGTCATCCAAACCAAGCTCTTCCAATTTCTTAAACAACAAACCACATTCTCTATCCATCGATAAAGTCATTGCTGCCAAATACTTTCTTTTCCCTTCAAGATTCGGAAACTCGGCTAAATCTGCTTCTTCAGCTTCCATTGGCGCGTGTACAGCGTTGAATGCCAACATTAAAAAGAAGCTGTTTTCTTTGTTTTCTTCAACGAATGAAATGGCTTCGTGGGTTAACACTTTTGTGAGATACTCTTCCGGTTCTTTAAAGTTACCCATGCCGTATTCCAATCTGTTCTCCAGGTTATTAATTGGGTTTTCATCGTTAAACTCCCAATAACTTCTGGCACCGCCACGAAACCCGACAAATTTATCAAAGCCACGGTTCAAAGGGTGAAACTTTTCGGTACTTCCTTGATGCCATTTTCCGAAATATCCAGTACTGTAACCTAAGGATTGCATATAATCGCCAATGGTCTTTTGGTCTAGCGGCAAGCCCATCTCATCATCAGCTAAACAAGATTCGCTCATGTATCCTGAAACATTATTTTCCTCAAAACCAAATCGTTGCTGATACCTTCCGGTTAACAATCCCGCCCTGGATGGACCACAAACTGCCGCCGTTACGTAAGCTTGTTTAAATTTCATTCCTTCACTTGCCAACTTATCTAAGTGAGGCGTTTTAATAATTTTACTGCCTTGAAATCCAAAATCGGCATACCCTGCATCATCAGATAAAATGACAATGACATTTGGTTTGTCTTGTGCCGTTAAAACATGGGCTAATGTTAACATGCTTATTAAGCAAGCGGTATAAATTCTCATTGGTGTCTTCTTTTTCTAATCTGTTACTGTAAACATCCTTTACAACTTAATCACCTTCTTAATGCTTTGCTCACCGTTTTCGAAGAATAAGTGAACCAAGTAAATACCGGGCGTTAAATCGCTTGTATTTAGTATGGTTGATGTCGCATTTACAGTTGTTGAAATAACTGGTACGCCATTTAT
>QKIO01000156.1 GCA_003251015.1 Bacteroidales bacterium | reverse complement strand
GGACGGTTAGAATCAGTTTTTACAGCATTAGACTTACGCGAGTTATCAAATAACGAATCCACAGCCTCTTGAAGCATACGTTTTTCGTTACGAAGAATTACCTCTGGCGCTTTAATCTCGATCAAACGCTTTAAACGGTTGTTACGGATAATCACACGACGGTAAAGGTCATTTAAATCCGATGTAGCAAAACGTCCACCATCCAAAGGTACTAAGGGACGTAATTCTGGTGGAATAACAGGTACAACCTTAACAATCATCCATTCTGGACGATTAAGTCCTTTAGACTTACGGAAAGAACCAACAACTTGCAAACGCTTTAACGCTTCATTTTTACGCTGTTGAGATGTTTCAGTATTTGCACTATGACGTAAGGTGTATGACAATTCATCTAAATCGATGCGACTTAACAACATATGTAATGCCTCAGCCCCCATCTTAGCGATAAATTTATTTGGATCTTCATCATCTAAATGATGATT
The DNA here is from genome assembly GCA_003251015.1 of Bacteroidales bacterium. Lineage (GTDB taxonomy): Bacteria > Bacteroidota > Bacteroidia > Bacteroidales > Marinilabiliaceae > SZUA-582. Next base: position 24,880 of record QKIO01000156.1, on the reverse strand, counting down.
TTCCTTTGGTAAAGCATCTAAGATATCTAAATACTCTTCCTCTGTAAGAAAATCCATTACCGAAATGCCTTCTTCTGCCTTTATACCTGGCTGAATAACAACATAACGCTCGTAATAAATGATCGCATCTAATTTCTTAGTTGGTAAACCCAATAAGTAACCAATTTTGTTTGGCAACGACTTGAAATACCAAATATGTGCTACAGGCACTACCAATGATATATGACCTGTACGCTCGCGACGAACTTTCTTTTCTGTTACTTCAACCCCACAACGATCACATACAATACCACGGTATCTAATGCGCTTATACTTACCACAATGGCACTCATAATCCTTTACAGGACCAAAAATACGCTCACAAAACAAACCATCTCTTTCTGGTTTGTAAGTACGGTAATTAATTGTTTCAGGTTTAAGCACCTCACCACTTGACATCTCTAAAATTTCTTCCGGAGAAGATAGAGCAATGGTTATTTTTGTAAAACTACTCTTATTTTTCTGATCTCTTCTAAAAGCCATATAGCGTAGAGTATTATTATATTGTAAAAATATATAGATATAAAGAGAATATTGCCTCCGCAATACTCTCTTCGATCAGATCTTATTCCAGACTAACACTTAGACCAAGACCTCGCATCTCATGAAGCAACACATTTAACGATTCTGGGATACCTGCCTTAGGCATTGGTTCACCCTTAACAATCGCTTCATAAGCTTTAGCACGTCCGGTTACGTCATCTGATTTTATGGTCAAGATTTCCTGTAACACATTAGCAGCACCAAATGCTTCAAGTGCCCATACTTCCATCTCTCCAAAACGCTGACCTCCAAATTGAGCCTTACCTCCAAGTGGTTGCTGTGTAATTAAAGAATATGGCCCTATAGAACGAGCATGCATCTTATCTTCAACCATGTGACCTAACTTCAACATGTAAATGATACCTACTGTTGCAGGTTGGTGAAAACGCTCACCTGTACCACCATCATAAAGGTAGGTTTTACCATAACGCGGTATACCAGCTTTATCGGTCCATTCGTTCATGTCATCAATTTTGGCACCATCAAAGATTGGTGTGGCAAACTTAACCCCTAAGTTTTTACCTGCCCAAGCTAATACCGTTTCATAAATCTGACCAAGGTTCATCCTTGATGGTACACCCAGTGGATTCAACACGATGTCTACAGGCGTTCCATCTTCAAGAAATGGCATGTCCTCCTGACGAACAATACGTGATACAATACCCTTGTTACCATGGCGACCCGCCATCTTATCACCCACCGTAATCTTACGTTTCTTAGCAATGTAAACCTTAGCTAACTGAACAATACCTGCTGGTAACTCATCACCAATGGATACATTATACTTTTGACGTTTTTCTTTAGCCTCTAACTCTTTGAACTTCATCAAATAATTATGAACTACTTTTGAAATCAGTTCATTCTTATCCTTATCTGTTGTCCACTTATTAGGGTTGATGTTATGATAATCGATATCGTTAAGAATCTTTTGAGTAAACTTGGTGCCTTTAGCTACAATGTCAACTTCAAAATAATCTTTAACGCCTTGAGACGTTTTACCATTCAATACAAAGAATAACTTATCTGTCAAACGACCTCTTAATTCTTCTACTGAACGATGAAATTCTTCTTCGATTTTCGTAATTACACTTTTTTCTGATGTACGAGCTTTACGGTCTTTAACAATACGAGAGAATAACTTCTTATCAATAACAACTCCTTTTAATGAAGGAGACGCTTTTAAAGAAGCATCTTTAACATCACCAGCTTTCTCACCAAAAATAGCACGTAATAGTTTTTCTTCTGGTGTTGGATCACTTTCTCCTTTAGGTGTAATTTTACCAATTAAAATATCACCAGGAGCCACGTGAGCACCAATACGAATCAACCCATTTTCGTCCAAATCTTTAGTAGCTTCCTCACTTACGTTAGGAATATCTGCAGTAAGTTCTTCTAAACCACGTTTAGTATCACGAACCTCTAATGTGTATTCGTCAATATGTACCGATGTAAAAACATCATTACGAACTACAGTCTCAGAAAGAACAATCGCATCCTCAAAGTTATACCCTTTCCAAGGCATAAATGCCACCTTTAGGTTACGACCTAGAGCTAACTCTCCTTTTTCAGTGGAATAACCATCCGTCAATATTTGACCAGCAATTACTCTATCGCCTTTATTAACAAGAGGTTTAATATCAATACAAGTATTCTGGTTTGTTTTCTTGTACTTTACAATTGGATAACGTTTAGTATCCAAATCAAAACTTACAAACCGATCATCTTCCGTTAAATCATAACGAATCACAATCTCATCAGCATCAACGTATTCTACCACACCATCACCTTCAGCAACAATATGTGTACGAGAATCCTGAATTAACTTACCTTCTAAACCAGTACCTACAATTGGTGCTTCAGGACGTAATAATGGAACGGCCTGACGCATCATGTTAGATCCCATCAATGCACGGTTAGCATCATCATGCTCTAAGAACGGAATTAAAGAAGCCGCTACAGAAGCAATCTGATTAGGAGCCACATCCATCATGTGAACCTCACCTTTATCTACAACTGGGAAATCACCTTCTAATCTAGCTTTTACCTTGGCATTGATATAATAACCATCAGCACCTACAGGTGCATTAGCCTGAGCAATAATCTTTTTCTCTTCTTCTTCAGCCGTTAAATAAGATACACCTTCATTTGTAAGATCTACCTTACCCCCTTCTACCTTACGGTATGGTGTTTCGATAAAACCAAGATCATTGATTTTTGCAAACACACATAACGAAGAAATAAGTCCAATATTTGGACCTTCTGGCGTTTCAATTGGACATAAACGACCGTAATGTGTATAATGCACATCTCGAACCTCAAAACCAGCTCTCTCTCTCGAAAGACCACCTGGCCCAAGTGCCGACATACGACGCTTATGCGTAATTTCTGCTAATGGATTGGTTTGATCCATAAACTGAGATAACGCATTGGTACCAAAGAAACTATTTATTACAGAAGACAAAGTCTTACTGTTAATCAAATCAATTGGAGTAAACACCTCGTTATCACGCACATTCATACGCTCACGAATCGTTCTAGCCATACGAGCTAAACCAACACCAAATTGATTGGCCATTTGTTCACCTACAGTTCTTACACGACGGTTACTCAAATGGTCAATATCATCCACATCAGTTCTTGAATTAATTAACTGAATAAGATGTTTTATAATAGCGATAATATCTTCACGAGTAAGTACTTTAGTTTCCCAATCAGTACTTAAATTTAATTTTTTGTTTAATCTATAGCGACCAACATCCCCAAGATCATAACGTTTATCAGAGAAAAATAATTTATCGATCACGTCACGAGCCGTAGCCTCATCTGGCGGCTCCGCATTACGTAATTGTCGATAGATATGAACCACGGCCTCTTTTTCAGAGTTACATGGATCTTTATGTAAGGTATTATAGATAATAGCAAAATCCGAAAGATTCTGGTTTTCTTTATGCAAAAGAATATTTTTTGCGCCAGAATCAATAATCTCGTCTACGTGTTCATCAGTAATAACCGTTTCACGATCGATAATAACTTCGTTTCTTTCAATTGAAACAACTTCACCAGTATCTTCATCCACAAAGTCCTCGATCCACGATTTTAAAACACGTGCAGCAAGTTTACGACCTACCACTTTTTTTAAGCTAGCTTTGTTAACTTTAACTTCGTCAGCAAGGTCGAATATTTCTAAAATATCTTTATCACCTTCGTAACCAATCGCTCTTAGAAGCGTTGTTACTGGTAATTTTTTCTTTCTATCGATGTACGCATACATCACACTATTGATATCCGTAGCAAATTCTATCCAAGAACCTCTAAAAGGGATGATTCGAGCAGAATAAAGCTTAGTACCATTGGCATGCACACTTTGTCCAAAGAAAACACCAGGAGAACGATGCAACTGACTAACAACAACACGTTCAGCACCATTAATAATATAACTACCCTTATCAGTCATGTAAGGAATAGTGCCAAGATAAACCTCTTGAACAACCGTATCAAAATCCTCGTGCTCAGGATCTGTACAGTATAATTTCAACTTAGCCTTTAAAGGAACACTGTAAGTCAGTCCTCTTTCAATGCACTCTGGAATTGAATACCTAGCAGGATCGATAGAGAAATCTAGAAACTCGAGAACAAAGTTGTTTCGGGTATCTGTAATCGGAAAATTCTCATTGAAAACTTGATATAAACCCTCGTTCTTGCGTTGTTCGGGGGTAGTTCCCATTTGAAAGAATTCGCGAAAAGATTTCAATTGTACCTCGAGTAAATCGGGGTACTCCAACTTATTTTGTATGGAAGCAAAACTAATCCTTTCGGTAGTATTTGGAGTCATCTATCAACAAATTAATTGAACCTAAAATATAAAAGCACAAAAAGGTTTAGGAGCCCCCTAAAGGGTTCCTAAACCGTATCCTTATAGAGGATAAAAATTACTTAACTTCAACTTCAGCTCCAGCCTCTTCTAATTGAGATTTTAAAGCTTCAGCTTCTTCTTTAGAAACTTTTTCCTTCAATGGAGCAGGTGCTTTGTCAACTAATTCTTTAGCTTCTTTTAAACCAACACCAGTCATTTCTTTAACTAATTTTACCACCGCTAATTTAGATGCACCAGCAGCCTTTAAAATTACGTCAAATTCTGTTTGCTCAGCAGCAGCAACTTCTGCACTAGCAGCAGGTCCAGCAACAGCTACAGCAGCTGATGCAGGCTCGATGCCATACTCGTCTTTTAAAATTTTAGCAAGCTCATTAACATCTTTTACAGTCAAATTAACCAATTCTTCCGCAAGCTTTTTGATATCTGCCATTTTCTTTATTATTAAATATTATTTTTTACTATTTTTTACTTATCACCTAATGTTTTCAATATTCCGTGAATGGTATTTCCACCGCTTTGTAAGCCAGAAATAACATTTTTCATCGGAGATTGCAGTAATCCTATAACGTCGCCAATCAGTTCGTTTTTAGTCTTAACGTTGCATAGCGCTTCAAGTTGATTCTCTCCAAGGTAAATACATTCTTCAACATATGCACTTTTTAATAAAGGCATTTTGTTTGCTTTAGAGAACTCTTTAATAAGCTTTGCAGGTACATTACCTGTGTTCGAGAAGAACACGGCGGTAGTGCCTTTAAACGTACTAAACATACTTTCGTACTCACTGCCTACTTGCTCTAATGCTTTAATTAAAAGGGTATTTTTAACCATTACCATTTTAATCTCACGCTTAAAACATTCGCGACGTAAATTACTACTTTTTTCAGCACTCAAGCCAGAAGCTTCAGCCACATAAAAGTGACTATACTCTTTCACACTTGCTGCTATGTCGTTAATTACGATACTTTTATCTGTCTTTTTCATGATTCCTTTACGTTTTTAACATTAAACATTAAGCCTCTACCGACTTGGGTTCAATATGAATACCAGGACTCATAGTACTTGAAAGATAAATGCTCTTCACGTAAGTTCCTTTTGCAGATGAAGGTTTAAGCTTCATAATTGTACCTACAAATTCCTTTACGTTATCAACAATCTTAGTCTCATCGAAAGAAACCTTACCTACTGAAGTGTGAACAATACCGTAACGATCTACTTTAAAGTCGATCTTACCAGCTTTTACTTCCGTAACCGCTTTAGCAATGTCCATGGTTACAGTACCACTCTTTGGGTTAGGCATTAGACCGCGAGGTCCAAGAATCTTACCAAGAGCACCTACTTTAGCCATCACACTAGGCATGGTTATAATAACGTCCACATCTGTCCAACCATTTTTGATTTTATCGATATATTCGTCTAGTCCAACAAAATCAGCACCTGCTTCTTTCGCTTCAGCTTCTTTGTCAGGAGTACACATCACTAAAACGCGAGTTACTTTTCCTGTTCCATGCGGTAAGGTTACTACACCTCTAACCATCTGGTTAGCCTTACGAGGATCCACCCCTAAACGTACATCTACGTCTACGGAAGCATCAAATTTGGTAGTGGTTATATCCTTTACCAATTTTGCAGCCTCCTCAAGAGTATATTGTTTTGAGGGATCGATTTTCGCTAACGCTAACTTTTTATTCTTTGTTAGTTTTGTCATTTTCGCAAAAAGGTATTAATTAGTTACTACCAGGGAATTCTCCAGAAACGGTTACTCCCATACTTCTGGCGGTACCGGCTATCATCCTCATTGCAGAATCAGTTGTAAAACAATTCAAGTCAGGCATTTTATCCTCAGCTATGTTCTTGATTTGATCCCAAGTAATGTTTGCTACTTTCTTACGGTTTGGTTCAGCAGAACCGCCCTTAAGTTTAGTAACTTCCATAATTTGGATAGCTGCAGGAGGTGTTTTTATAACAAAATCAAAAGACTTGTCTTTATACACCGTGATTAAAACTGGTAATACTTTACCGGCTTTCTCTTGTGTCCTAGCATTGAATTGCTTACAGAATTCCATAATATTCACGCCCTTAGCACCTAATGCAGGTCCGATTGGAGGTGATGGATTTGCTGCGCCACCTTTAATTTGAAGTTTAATTAAATTTTCTACTTCTTTAGCCATTGTAGCAATTCGTATTTATTATTAATAGATATGTGATGTAAAAGTTACATTTGAGTTGTAGATTAAACCGAAGTTTAAGATTGGAAGCCTTTCTACTAACAAAAATTTATTCTTTTTCCACCTGCATAAAACTCAACTCGAGTGGTGTTTTTCTTCCGAAAATTTTCACCATTACTTTTAATTTCTTCTTATCCTCGTTAACTTCTTCAACTAAACCATTGAAACCACTAAATGGACCATCAACAACTTTAACTGTTTCGCCAACGCAATAAGGAATATTAAGTTCTTCATCACTTTCGCTCAGCTCATCAACTTTTCCAAGGATTCGATTCACCTCAGATTGTCTTAATGGAACGGCCTGATCGTTCTTATCACTAAGAAATCCAATTACATTAGGAATGTTGCGCAAAAAGTGAGGAATTTCACCAACCATTGCAACTTCTACCAAAACATAACCTGGTAAATAAGGTCTTTCTTTACTAACTTTTTTACCATTACGTATCTGATATACTTTTTCAGTTGGAATTAATACCTGACTCACAAAATCAGAAAGTTTTAAACTCGCTACTTCACTTTCTAGGTATTCCTTAACTTTCTTTTCTTTTCCTCCAATAGCTCGGAGAACATACCATTTTTTTTCAAATTCGGCCATTATAAAAGTCCACTTCTAATTAGTAAAGTAAATTATATACTCTTTCCAAAACGATTTCAAAAGAGAAATCCATTGCAAAAATTACAAGGGCGATTATTACAGTAGCCACCATAACAACAACTGCACTGTTAGTCAACTCAGACCAAGTAGGCCAAGAAGTTTTATTAACTAGCTCATTATGTACGTCTTTGAAATATGCTAATATCTTATTCATAAACTAAGTTTTAATCAACGATTAAAATTACAAAATTCAAAACCGCTTATAAGCACGGGAGGAGCGGCTCGAACGCCCGACACCTGGTTTTGGAGACCAGTGCTCTACCAACTGAGCTACACCCGTGTGTAGTAAGCCAAAAACAAATAGTTTTTGGCTTACCTTATAAATTACTCAATAATTTCAGTTACCTGACCAGCACCAACTGTTCTACCACCTTCGCGCATTGCAAAACGAAGACCAATATTTAATGCTACTGGATAGATCAACTCAACTACGATAGATACGTTATCACCTGGCATAACCATTTCAGTACCTTCAGGAAGTTGTATTTCACCTGTACAATCTAACGTACGTAAGTAAAACTGAGGACGATATTTATTGTGGAAAGGAGTGTGACGACCACCTTCTTCTTTCTTCAACACATAAATTTCAGCTTTAAACTTAGTATGAGGTTTGATTGAACCTGTTTTAGCAAGTACCATACCACGTTTGATATCGTTTTTGTCAATACCACGCATCAACAAACCTACGTTATCACCAGCTTCACCTCTATCAAGAATCTTACGGAACATCTCAACACCAGTACATACAGTCTTTTTACCTTCAGCACCAAGACCGATAAGTTGCATTTCTTCACCAGTTTTGATTACACCAGTTTCGATACGACCTGTAGCAACAGTACCACGACCAGTGATTGAGAATACATCTTCTACTGGCATAAGGAATGGTTTTTCAATATCACGAGGAGGTAATTGAATCCAGTTATCAACGGCTTCCATCAAATCCAAGATCTTTTGCTCCCACTCTGGCTCACCGTTAAGACCACCTAAAGCAGAACCCATGATAACTGGAGTGTTGTCACCATCAAATTCATAAAAACTTAATAAGTCACGTACTTCCATTTCAACAAGCTCTAAAAGCTCAGCGTCATCAACCATATCCACTTTATTAAGGAATACAACGATGCTAGGAACGTTTACCTGACGAGCTAAAAGAATGTGCTCACGAGTCTGAGGCATAGGACCATCAGTAGCAGCACAAACAAGGATAGCTCCATCCATCTGAGCAGCACCAGTTACCATGTTCTTCACGTAATCCGCGTGACCTGGACAGTCAACGTGAGCATAGTGACGATTAGCAGTAGCGTACTCAACGTGAGATGTGTTAATAGTAATACCCCTTTCTTTCTCTTCAGGAGCATTATCAATCTGGTCAAAACCTTTTACTTCGCAAAAACCTTTTTTCGCCAATACAGTTGTAATAGCAGCTGTTAAGGTTGTTTTACCATGATCGACGTGACCAATAGTACCGATATTAACGTGAGGCTTATCCCTTTTAAAATTTTCTTTAGCCATAACTCAAAAAATTAGACAATTAGATATAAATAGAATCTTTAAAACTTACTTACTAACATATGATCTACAAGATCAAAAAAATGAGCGGGAGAAGGGGCTCAAACCCTCGACCCTCAGCTTGGAAGGCTGATGCTCTATCAACTGAGCTACTCCCGCATTGCTATTTTAAAACTTATAACCGTTGTTATAAACGTTCAAAAAAAGTGTGGGGAGAGAAGGATTCGAACCTTCGAAGTCGTAAGACAACGGAGTTACAGTCCGTCCCAGTTGGCCGCTTTGGTATCTCCCCAGTGTGTATCAGAGTATTAACAACTCTATGCATCCGTCTTTTCATTCCAATAGGCTGATTACCTGAGGCAATCAGCCTATTGAAATTCAAGCAGAGAGGCAAAAACCTCTCTTAAAACGGTGTGCAAATGTAAAACTATTTTTCAAGAATACAAAAGAAATAGTTTTTTTTTAACTATTTAGTATGTACCTTCTCTTTCCACTTGATTAATTGCTTGCGCAATGCATCAACCGATAAATCAACAGCCTCTTCGAATGACTTTGCTTGTTTCTTAGCAAACAAGTCACCACCAGGCACATTAAGACTGATTTCAGCCACTTTATTTTCAGTGGAGTCAGACTTTTCTAATTTTAAAATAACTTCAGCAGAAACAATGCCGTCAAAAAATTGATCTAATTTATTAACTTTTGTATCCACGAACTGCTCTAATTGTTCAGAAGCAGTAAAATGTACTGATTGAGTTGTGATATTCATACGTCATCCTCCATATTTTAAGCTCTTGGATGAGCTTGTTTGTAAATAGAATTTAACTTCTCAAAACTATTATGGGTATATACCTCCGTAGCCGCTAAACTAGAATGACCCAAAAGTTCTTTAATCGCATTTAGTTCTGCCCCATGATTTAACAATGCCGTTGCAAAGGTATGTCTGATAATATGAGGACTTTTCTTGGTCACCGTTGAAACCAATTTCAAATATTTATTAACTACCCGATAAACTAGCTTTGAATAGACTTGTATACCTTTTTCGGTAAGAAAAAGATACATATTTGAGCTATCAGGAAAAGTATCCTTTCTAAGCTCTAGATACGTTGAAATACTTACTTTCAACGTTTGGGTAATTGGAATGATACGCTCCTTATTTCGTTTCCCAACAACAACTAAAACGCCAGAAGCAAAATTAATTTGTTGAATTTTGAGATTTACTAATTCAGATGAACGCATTCCAGTTAAATAAAGCACATCGATGATCGTTTTATCTCTCACACCTGTAAAATCAGTTCCAAAAGAAACTTGATCTAACAGCTGATCCATTTCTTGTTCTTTAATAAATACAGGTAACCTTTTAGGTGTTTTGGGAGATACTACCAGATCGGTAGGATTCACCTCAACAATCCCTTCGCGTATCAAATACTTAAAGAAAGTTTTCACAGTGGCAATCTTTCGATTAACCGACCGTGCAGAAATGCCTTCATCTAAACATAACACCACCCATGAACGAATGGTTTTTGCATTCACATCACTCCATGAAAAGATTTCATTTTCAGACAAAAAAAATTCGAACTGATTTAAATCACCTGCATAAGCCGTAATGGTATGCGGGGAATTTCTCCGTTCAAATTTTAAATACTTAATAAAAGAATCAATGTGTTGCATTTACCGAGGTTGCCTTTTTACTTGTAGTACGAATATACTAAAAATGACTAATAAAACGACTACCTCGGTCAATTATTTATTCCATATCACGTTGTAAATTCTCGATGTAGATTGCTTTTTTAACCATATCTCTGTTGATTACAGATGGTTTAGTAAAAGCTTGACGAGAACGTAATTCGCGCATAGCACCAGTCTTTTCAAATTTTCTCTTGAATTTCTTCAAGGCTCTTTCAATGTTTTCGCCTTCTTTAATTGGTATGATAATCATATCGTTTCGTTTTTTTTATTTAGCGTGCAAAAATAATCATTATAATGCAAAAACAAACTTTTTATCCATTAATAATAAGATACCAGTCCTTTTTTTGCAGTTGCAAAGAAACAGAAGTTTGATGATTTGTACAAATATAAAAGATTATTTTTTTAGACTTTCTGCCATTGCTTTTAAAAACAATTCACAACCATAATAGTCAAGATCTTACACATGGCAAACCCCCTAATCAATCCACACTCTATAGACAGAGGTACTTTTGCAAACGCAGTCTATCAGCATCCTTAAAGGAAGGTAGGTTCCAAACTTCAGAAAGCGATTTAATAAGACCTTTGCTCTTTCGGTATTCATAAATATCTTTAGCCATATAAAAGTTCATGTATGGATATTCCTTCATTCTACGAAGTGATGCGGTTTGTATATTGAGTCTAACCACCTTGGTGGTGTCAAGTGTCAACAAGTTTTTATTATCTTCAAGTACAAGTGGAGATATCCCAGCCACTTCAAGCAATTGCGACACGTTGTAAAACCCGCCTAATTTTTCGCGATATCTAACTATTCGATTGGCAAAGGTAGGACCAATGCCCTTCAGCAGGACCAACTCGGCCGTGTCCGCAGTATTTAACTCTATGATATTTAAAAGAGCTATTTCCGAGGGTCGTTTGTATTTAACTGCGGCACATTGTGACAGCCAAAGCTGCCAACTGGCTAACGTCAAAGTTTTCAACTTAGTAACTTCAATACGGCAGGTGAAAAAGCTAGACTTACGTTGAGTGAGAATATCATCCAACACAATTGAATTAACGCCCAACACTGACATCTTAACACTATCTATTGTATTTAAGTCAACTAACGATAAATCGGCATAAGTGTATTTCTTGTCTTTAGTTGGGATTGATGAGAAAACCATATAAGGAAGTAACTGCATATAGAGCGCTTCATCAAGACCGTAGACCGCAGCAAACTTCTCAGGTTGGGTAAACACCCCTCCCGCTTCTCTGTATTTTAGAATATTAAGAATAACCTTTGACGGTAACCCAAGCAATTCCATTTGTTTAACACCAACTTCATTGGGATTAAAGAGGAATAATTCGGGAGACGGTGAATTGTTAAAATCGGCAGTGCGTTTTGAGGTCTTAATTTCATGTACCCACTTCTCAAATTCTATATCTCTGGGCGTGCTAGATTTGATTCTAGGTATAGAATAGATTACCACCGACAAAAACAAAATGATGAAAACTAAACCAAAATAACCCGCTTGCTCCTTACGAGTCAACGAAAGAAAATCCTTCCACATAAACTTTTTTATTTAAAGTTAAATGCTAAAAAATTATCAATCAATGGCTAGGTAGAGCTAACCTATAATTAAATCGAGCAGCCCAATACCTTTAAGAAAAACAATCAAAATAGAAATAGGAGCTAAATACCGCACTAAAAACATAAAAGCCACAAGAAATTGACCTTTTAACGTCCCTCCTTGCGCAATTTCTCTAAACACCTTATACTTGCCAAGATGCCATCCTACAAACAAGGCTATAAGCATTCCTCCTAGAGGCAATAATATATTGGCAGATATAAAATCTAAAAGATCAAAAACGTTTAGTGTAAAAAAAGTATACCCTGAGTAAATACCTAAAGAAAGTGAACAGATAACACCTAAAAGAGACGTTAGCACAGTTGCTAAAACTGTAGCTACTTTACGCTTTAACTTAAGCTCTTCGGTAAAATAGGCTACAATAACCTCTAAGATGGAAATGGCAGACGTAAGTGCTGCGATGGTAAGTAGGATAAAAAACATCATGCAAAAAACGGCTCCACCTGGCATATTCTGAAATACATTTGGCAAGGTAATAAAGATTAGTCCTGGCCCTTCGCTTGGTTCTAAACCAAAAGCAAAGACAGCTGGAATAATCGCAATACCAGCTAGTATGGCAATTATAGTATCAGCTAAAGTAACTTGAATGGCCGTTTTTACAAGGTTATTCTTTTTATTCACATAAGAACCATACGTAATCAAGGTGCCCATCCCCAGACTTAACGAAAAAAAGGCATGCCCAAGAGCAACCAAAACGCCATCAAAGCTAAGCTTAGAAAAATCAGGATTAAACAAAAAATGCACCCCTTCCATAGCACCATCAAGGGTTAGTGCTCTCACATCCAAAACCAGTATTAACACAAGTAAAATAGGCATCAACACTTTTGATACATTTTCGATACCCTTATGAACCCCTAAAACAACCACCAAACCAGTAAGGCACATAAATACAAGCTGATAAAACACAGGCTCGGTAGGATTCTTAACTAGAGAAGAGAAGAAGAGACTTATTTCGGCGGAACTACCTTGATAGGCATCTGAAAAAGAAAAGAAAATGTATCTAATACTCCAACCAGCTACAACACCATAAAAAGATAGAATTAAAAAAGCAGCACCTATACCAAAGACACCCACATATTTCCAGGCACTTGTGGGGGCTAATTTTTTAAACGAACCATAAGCGTTGCGACGAGACTTACGCCCTATAACAAATTCGGATAACATAATAGGCAATCCGATTAAAGTAATAAAACCCAAATACACAATAATAAAAGCAGCCCCTCCATACAAGCCTGTGACATAGGGAAATTTCCAAATATTACCTAAACCAATGGCCGAACCTGCCGCAGCGGCAATCACTCCAAATTTACTTGAAAAGGAATCTCTTGCATGTTTACTCATGGGAATGGATTATTAAAAGAAGGAATACTAACTAGCTATTGTGTTAATTAAAACGTAAGCTATAAAACGATTTAAAACAAAAAAAGAGGCGCGATGAATCCACCGGCCTCTTTATTAAAACATTAAGAAGCAAGAACTATAGGCGGTTCGTGCAATTAAGGTCTTCGAATGCAATTTTCATACGAGCCACCAGTGTTTCTTGTCCTGCACGTACCCAAACGCGAGGATCGTAAAACTTCTTATTTGGTTTATCAGCACCTTCTGGGTTACCAATTTGCCCTTGTAAATAATCATGGTTTTTAGCTTCGAATGCACGAATACCATCCCAAGTTGCCCACTGTGTATCAGTATCAATATTCATCTTTACTACACCATAGCTAATTGCCTCACGAATTTCAGCGTTGGTAGAACCAGACCCCCCGTGAAATACAAAATCTACTGGTTTATCAGCAGTTTTCAATTTATCTTGGATGTATTTCTGAGATTTGTCAAGGATACCTGGCTTCAACACAACGTTACCTGGCTTATAAACACCATGTACGTTACCAAAAGAAGCAGCAATAGTAAAGTTAGGAGAAACAGTCATCAATTGCTCGTAAGCATAACATACTTCTTCTGGTTGAGTGTAAAGTAAATCGTTGTCAACATCAGAATTGTCAACACCATCTTCTTCACCACCAGTAATACCTAACTCAATTTCTAAAGTCATACCAATTTTACTCATGCGAGCTAAGTATTCTTTACAAATAGCAATATTTTCTTCTAAAGGCTCTTCAGATAAATCTAACATGTGTGAGCTAAACAATGGTTTTCCAGTCTCAGCAAAATGTTTTTCACTTGCTTCCAAAAGACCATCAATCCAAGGCAATAATTTTTTAGCAGCATGGTCTGTATGTAAAACAACTGGCACACCATAAGCCTCAGCCATAATGTGAACGTGTTTTGCAGCAGAGATAGCGCCTAAAATGGCAGCTTTTTGACCATCTAACTTAAGACCTTTACCTGCATAAAAAGCAGCACCACCATTTGACAATTGAATCATCACTGGAGAATTAACTACTTTTGCAGCCTCTAAAATTCCATTAATAGAATCTGTACCAACAACATTTACTGCAGGCATTGCAAATCCTTGTTCTTTTGCTAAAGCAAACAATTTACTTACATCACTACCAGTAAGTACGCCTGGTTTAACTACATCTAATACTCGCTTCATCTTTTTCTATTTAATTTCTAAATTATATCAAAAAACAACATTCTAAATAATGAGTGCAAAAATAACATCTATCCATGGCATAATCAAAAGAATTACAAAGATTCTATCATGAAAGGACTATTTGCAAATATAAACTGGCTAAAATAGGCCACAACAAACAAACAAAACACTAATTTATGAGCTCTTGCTCACATTAACAAGCCCATTTTAAATAATAAACATTAAAACGGATATCCAATCGCAAAATTAAAAGCGGTATCATCCCATTTAAAACTACTGTTTCCCAAAATCCATTTTTCACTTACAGGTAATGAGGGGTCATGAGCTTTAACCCCCATATCGAGGCGCAAAATAAAATACTTAAAATCTAAGCGAGCTCCCGTACCATAATTCACAGCAATCTGGTTATAGAATTCATCAAGGTGAAACATTCCATCCTTGTCAAGCTGTTCGTTTCCTGAAGGTCGAATGGCCCAGATATTGCCAGCGTCGACAAAAAGAGCTCCTTCGAGCATCCAAAAGAGTTTAAAGCGGTATTCTGCATTAACCTCTAACCGCATGTCGGAGGTTTGATTGTAATAATTAGTAGCTGGGTTGGCATTGGTGTAGTTTCCTGGCCCGACGCCACGCACCGGCCAGCCTCTTAGACTATTGGCACCACCAGAAAAATAACGTTTTTCGAAAGGTAACACAGGGAAATTACCATATGGGTATCCTGCACCAACAAAGAAACGATACGCAAAGGAATTAATTTTATTAATAGAATGATGATACCTCAACTCTATATCGGACTTAAAATACTGAGCATAACGAATGCCAAAAATTTCTCTAAACCCTTCTTGATTGGGCTGCTCCCACATACTAACTAAGCTATTCATAAGATTGCCTGCAGTTTCGGTGGTGACTCTAAAAAACCAAAAAGGCTCGACGCGAGCAAGCTCTTGTTGGTTATATACATAAGAATAACTAATGCTTGAAATAAGGTGATCTTGATAGGAATATTTCAAATAGGTATTCTCTATTTGTTTCCCAAACACATTGTTAATATAAGGGATATTAACCAAACTAAAATCAAGTGGGGAGAACACATGACTGACATAACGAGATGATTTCCAATTATAACCCAGCCTAGAATTTGCTAAGGTACGTGTATAATCAGGGCGACGTTGGTAATTAAAAGCTGTAGACACAGAAGTCCGGGGATTATACTTTTTTCTGAAACTCTCTATTTCAATTGGCATCAAAAACTTAGGAAATAATAAACTGGCATCAACCCCCACTTCCAAAGTATTAAACTGTTCGCTATTATCTCTGGTTGTTTGCGTTTCGGAAGCTGTACGAAGGCGTAAATCAAACACTTCGGCACCCTTTAATAGGTTTTTATGTTTGTAGGAAAAACTACCAGCTACGCCTAAATTACCAGACGAATTAGTACCTTCAATATCAAACGAATAAGATTGAACTTTGGTAGTTGACAATTGTATAAAACATTGCAACAACTGATTACCATCTTCATCCACCTCGTTATCAAGGGGTTTGAAACGAATATTTACAAACCTAAACAACTGAAGCTCAGAAAGAAGACCTTGCGTACGCTCCACAAGTTCGGCGCTGTAAAAATCGCCAGGGAAGATATAGTTAGAATTCATCAGAACATCCGCTCTAAAGTTGATATTTTCGCCATACAAAAGATAACAGCCTTGATATTGAAGTGTATCAAAACTATTAAAATAACTCTTATCAGACTGTAAGGCCTTTTGCGGGTCAAACCCAACAAGAAAATAGACGTCCTTAATTTTTGATTTTTGATGATTAATAAACGTATCAACCCCCAATGCAGTGGTAAATTTTTCCTTCATCAACACCAAAGAGTCATTCACCTTATAATTACCTAACGAACTATCGGCCAAAAAATAAATATACTCTTTACTAAAATTAAAGTAGCCTTTATTACGTATATTTTGAGTGATACGTTCCCGTTCTTTATCATGCAGGGAAGAGTCAAACGGTTTACCTTTTTTTACTAATGAGCGAACAGTATCAGCAAAAACTAACGGACGCAAGGACTCATCATTAATTTGATAATCGACTTTATTAAGAGTATAACGTGTATTGGCTTGGATGGTAAACTTAACTTTAGCCTTTTTATGAACGTTCAGAAAAACAGTATCTAACACAATGGCATTAAAATAACCTTTGTTTTTTAAAAACAAGGTGAGTTGTTCGCCAGATTTTTGACGCAGTATCTCATCGTAAATAACAGGTTCCTCACCTACTTTTTTTAACCAACGATTAAGCCCTGTGTTTTTTTGCCCCGACAGATTGTATAAACCCAAATGAAAACGCCAGAAGCCTAGGATTTTAACATTCTCCTTTTGACGAAGATAAGACTTCAATTCTTCTTTAGAAACATCTTTTGTTGAGTTATGAATCTCTACCGAGTTAAGAAGGTAGTCGCCATCCTGCACGTATTTTGTGGAGTTACACCCCATTAAAATAAGTGCCAACAAAAAAATAGTTTTCCAAGGAAAACCTTGTTTATGGAACAGAGCTGTTAAACGAAACATTACAAAAACGTGGATGAAGATAAAAATTGATAAAATACGGGCTAAAGATATCTATTTATGCCGATATGCTATACCTTTGTTCACCAATAAAATCATAATTGATGTTAAGTAAGAATAAGCAAAAACTCATTCAATCACTGGCAAAAAAAAAGGTGCGCGACGAACTCAAGTTATTTGTTGCTGAAGGTGATAAGATCGTAAACGATTTATTAAACACATCGTTACAGGTAAAAGAGATATTTGCAACGGAAGAGTGGATAAAACAAAACTCTACTATTTTGGCATCCAGCTATGAGGTAACCACCGTAGACCAAGGCGAACTAAAAAAAATAAGTCAACTTGTTAGCACCCCCTGCGTACTTGTTTTATTTAATCAGCCTATACCTAAGTTTGACATCAATCAATTAAAGACAGAGCTTACCCTTTTTTTAGATGATGTACAAGACCCAGGTAATTTGGGCACCATCATTAGATTAGCAGATTGGTTTGGGATAAATCATATTATATGCACCCAAGGGTGTGCGGATGTGTTTAACCACAAAACCATTCAATCAACCATGGGTGCTATAGCACGAGTGGCCTGCCACTACCAAGACAAAACAACCTTCTTTGAGGCTGCTACCACTCTACAAATACCCATATACGGTACTTTTTTGGAGGGCGAAAACATATATTCAGAACCTTTAAATCCGTATGGTATCATTGTCATGGGTAATGAGGGGAAAGGCATTTCGGAGCAACTGCATCGCTACATCACTCACAAACTATTTATTCCTCCATACCCCATTGGAGGCTCATCTTCCGAATCGTTAAACGTATCGGTGGCAACAGCTATTGTGTGCAGTGAGTTTAGAAGGCGCTTAGGCTAAGCAAACCGCTCATCCTCAATAAGCTGCTTGCCTGTTAACAGCTCATATACTTTTTCGGCGCAACGCTCGCCATCAATAGCGCTTGAAGCAATACCGCCCGCATAACCAGCCCCTTCGCCACAAGGAAACAAACCTTGTATTTGAACATGCTGAAAAGATGCTCTATCACGAGGTATACGAACAGGAGATGAAGTACGGCTCTCAACGCCAAGAACCACTGCCTCATTGGTCACAAAACCACGGGCTTTTTTATCGAATTGTTCAAACCCTAAACGCAGACGCTCACCGATACCCTCTGGCAACCAAAAATGCATTGGTGAAGCCACCATACCAGGCACATAAGAGCAATCAGGTAAATCCGATGATAAGCGACCATCCACAAAGTCGGCTAAGGACTGCGCAGGAGCAACCAACCCACGCCCACCATTGATAAAGGCCAAGCGTTCGAGTTCTTTTTGATATTCTAAACCCGCTAACACCCCCATATTTTGATACTCACCCAAATCTTCGGGGCGAATTTCCACCACAATACCAGAGTTTGCAAAAGGAGAATCGCGTTTAGAAGGCGACATCCCATTGACCACCATCTGATTAGGCCCTGTCATGGCTGGCACTATAAAACCCCCTGGGCACATACAAAACGAGTATACACCCCTATCAGCCACTTGGCAGGTCATGTTATAAGATGCAGCAGGTAAATACTCGCCTCTGCCCTCTTCGGAATGGTATTGAATTTCGTCAATTAAGTCTTGAGGATGTTCTACTCTAACCCCCATGGCCCAAGTCTTTGCCTCTAGAGTAATGGCTTTTTTATGGAGTAAATAATACACATCGTGTGCAGAATGACCAGTAGCCAAGATAACTGCTTCGCCAGTAATTTTATCACCAGAGCTGGTTACCACACCCTTCACATGGTTATCTTCTATGAGTACATCCGTCATGCAAGTATTAAACAACACCACACCACCGGCCGATAGAATTGATTCACGCATTTTACGGATGACACCAGGCAAACAATCGGTACCTATATGAGGATGGGCATCAATAAGAATATCTTCGTTGGCACCATGAAAATGAAATACCTCCAACACTTTATTAAAATCGCCCCGTTTAGTGCTACGCGTATACAGTTTACCATCAGAAAAAGTACCAGCCCCCCCTTCACCAAAAGCATAATTAGATTCTGGATTAAGAGATACGTTGCGATTGATAAGAGCTAAATCTATTTTTCGTGCACTCACCTCCTTACCACGCTCTAATACGATGGGTTTAAACCCCAGTTCGATGAGGCGTAGGGCCGCAAAATAACCACCAGGACCAGCACCTACCACCACCACTTCACGAGCGTTAGTAACATCTGGATATAAAAAGGAATGTGCTTTTTCTTGTTTAGGAGGTTGTACATTGGCATAAGCCAACACATGAAGTTGAACAATAACGGGTTGTTTACGCGCATCAATAGAACGTTTAACCACTTTCATAAACGTTATCTTCTCGGGAGTTACCTTCATTTCTTTAGCCACAAAAGGCTTGTAGAACAACTCATCCGAAGCATCTCGGGGCGATAACCTTACTATAACTTCACTTTTCATTTTCGATAAATAAAACAGCCAGACATCAAACCTTAATCTCCTAATAAACATTGCAATATCAACAGTTAGACGCAATAAAAACGGTGATTAATTAACTGTAATTAGTTTGCAAAAATACAATACATTATTCAAACTAACAGCTCTTGCTAGTTTCTTTCTGAAAAAGAAGCGTTGTGAACTAAGGAAATACTATTCGAAATAGAAGGTCAAGCAAAAGATACGAGACTTTAAGGCATCAATTGCCTCGGTGTATTGCTCTTCGCCAGGCTGACCTGTACCAGCATGATTCAATACATCTAACATACCAATAGATGCTTTTAGCTCAACGGAAAGACGGAAATAAGTCAGATAAAAATCAAAACCAGCTCCAGCTTCCAGGTAAGTGTCAAATGAGTTGAGCACCAAACGGTCTTGAACATTTTTAGCCAAATCGTAACGCGCATTAACCCCACCCACAATATAAGGTTTAGCATTATGCATTCGTAAGGCATTGTATTTTAACAAAAGAGGGAACTCAATAAAGGTAGATTTAATACTTAAAGGTTCTTTATCCTGAACCCCATTGGCGTCAATATAATAGAGGTCGCGTTGGCCAAAACTGATACCCGGTAAAAAACGTAAATCCAGAGCACTGTTGATTCTATAATTAGTTACCATCCCAATATTTAAACCCGGTTTATAATACACCACCTCGCCATATAGAGGCGTTTGATTGTTATAAACATTGGGTTGACCATTGTTATACACCCTAAAGTCCATGTTATTAAAGCCAATTAAAAACCCAAAATGAATCAGACGTTCATCAAAAGAACGGAGATTATCAACCTTACGTTTATTATTAGTTTGACCACTCACAAAGCAAGTGGATGAAATAACCAAGAAAAATAACAATGCACGTTTCAACACTTAAAGATTTTTACGATTTATAAGAACAAACGGAATAAAATTATTTTATTGTATTGGCTTCTCTGCAAAATAGATGGTAGCAATGCCCAAAGTTTGCTTAAAGCGTTTGATAGGACGCATTCCCGCTTGAATTAATTCGGCGTCAAATTTTTCGCCATCGGGAAAATTTAAGACCGACTCCGGCAAATAAGTATAAGCATCTCTATCTTTTGATATCACCCCACCTAAAAAAGGAAGAATACGTTTAAAATAAAACAAATACAATTGTTTGATGGGGAAACGATTTGGTTTAGAGAATTCTAAAACCACCATCTTACCCCCAGGTTTAAGTACACGCGCCATATCAGTTAAACCCTTACCTAGATTTTCGAAATTACGAACCCCAAAAGCAACCATCACAGCATCAAACACATTATCTTCAAAAGGAAGGCTTTCGGAGTCGGCCTCTTGCACCGAGATGAATGGAGAAAGCTTACGATGATTAATCTTTTCGGTAGCAACCTTTAACATTTCACTAGAGATATCAACACCTACCACTTTACAGCCCAATCGTTTATGAGCTTCAAACGCCAAATCCCCTGTACCCGTTGCTACGTCCAGGATGAGAGGTTGATGTATGTTTTTTAATAATGAAATCGCATTCTTACGCCACATCTTATCTATACCCAATGATAAAAGGTGATTTAGAAAATCGTATTTAGGTGCTATTTTATTAAACATCCCGGCAACTTGTTGTTTTTTAGAATCTCCGGATGCTTTATATGGCTTAACTGTCATTCTCTTTTTCGTTTAATACTTTGCAAAAATACAATAGTTACGCAATTTTCTTGTGTTTAAACCCAATTTGAATCATCAAATCTTATGCTTTTAAATTATGACAGGTTGATTAAAACTCATCATCTAAAAAAAACCTGTTTTTACCCCTAAACCAGTAGGGCTAAAAACAGGTTATTATCTATAACATTCACGTAGTGAACAAAAACTATTTCTCTTCTACCCAACGACTTAAATTAGCTTCAAACTCTTTTTTAAGATCACTGATAAAACCATAGGCCTCGTCATCCACGCGTAATTCACCTTTAGTAACATGCCCAAGAATAGAGAATGGCACTTCGGACTCTATCATCAAATCCACAAAATCATCTTGTTTGGCAGGCGAAACAGAAACCACAATTCTACTTTGCGACTCTCCAAAAAGGAAGGCATCCTTACGTATTTCAGCATCTGAAGTGATATCAAACCCATATTCCATAGGGATAGCACACTCTAATAAGGTAAAAAACAAACCTCCATTAGACACATCATGAACCGAGCGGACTAGGTTTTGTTTGATAAGATTTATGACAACGGCCTGTACCTCTAACTCTTCTTCTACCTTATAATAAGGAGCAGCAGACTCTTCTATCTTTAGAATAGTAGAGGCATACTCCGACGAATTAACATCGTCGCGTGAACGGCCTATCAGAAAAATCATATCACCCTTATGACGAAACGACAAAGTACAATGATTCTTTTTATCTTCCACTAAACCCACCATCCCAATCACGGGAGTGGGGACTATAGGCACTAACTTACCCTCTTCGGAACGTTGATTATAGAAACTCACATTTCCACTAATCACTGGAATATTAAAATCAACACTGGCTTTAGAAATACCTTTAACAGACTGAACAAATGAAGAGTAAACTTCTTCGTTATACGGATTACCAAAGTTTAAACAATCGGATAAACCTAAGGGAATACCACCCCCGCACACGATGTTACGAGCGGCTTCGGCCACTGCTATCTGAGCTCCCACAAAAGGGTCGGACTTCATGTACGACGAGTTACAATCCAGAGTTACGGCCAAGGACTGCCTTACACCATCTAACTCAATAAAGGCAGCATCAGAAGGGAACGTTTCACTAGCACCATCCTTCTTCAAGGTGGCATCAAACTTTTTCATCAACCACTCCTTAGATGTAATATTTAAGTTAGTGAGCATGATCTTAATGACATCAGGATAATGGTCTGGCTCATCAAAATCATTTATAGATATGGATTTTAGATTAGGCTTAACATCAAAATACGCTGGCTCGTTTTGAGGAGCATTGCCACCCAAACCTAGGTAACTAGCAGGTAAGGCACAAACAACCTTATTTTTATTGTAACAAGTGATCATATCCCCCTTAACCACCTCACCAATGGCAGCCACCTCAAGACCTAACTTAGTGGCAATAGGTTCTATCTTAGCTAATTTCTTAGGCGAAACACATACCAAAACACGCCCCATTGTTTGGGATAATAACACCTCCTTATTGGACATCCCTTGTTTAACGCAGGGTACTTTCTCCAGGTCAATACGCACACCTTGACCACCTCTAGCGGTCATTTCGGCGGCTGCGCCAATGATACCTTGCGCCCCAACCACCTGTATGCCCAAACACAAATCATGTTCAATAAGTTTATGAATAACCGACTGTAAACTTTTCTCTACAGTCACATCCATCATCTCTGTCAATAGCACATGTTTGGCGTCCACCTTAGCGGCGGCATCCGCTTCAAACACATCCTCATCAACACCATCCAAACCAGTTGCAGAACCCAATAACACCAGTAAATTACCTTCGCCATGACAAATTCCAGACGCTAACTTTTTAGTGTTAGTTACTCCAATAGCCATACTATTAATCACCGGGCTTGAATTGTATTCTTTATCAAAATAAGTTTCACCAGCAATAACAGGCACGCCATATCCTTTTTCAAATTCACACAAACCATTGGTTACTTCTTTGAACAACCAACGAGCCGTATCCCGATGTCCATCACCCAAACGTAAAGATGATAAAAAGGCTAAAGGCTTAGCACCCATAGCTATTAAATCGCGTGAAACCACACGTAATCCTGTTGCAGCACCTAGTTTTGGTTGGATGGCACAGGGGTGGTTATGTGATTCTATTTTAAAGACACAAGCTAAACCATTACCCAAGTCAATAGCTCCGGCACTTTCTTTTCCAGCTTCAACTAACACATGGGGTGCTGATGAAGGCATTTGAGAAATCCATTTCCAAGAGCTTTTATAACTCGCATGTTCTGACCACATCAACGATATTATCTCTAATTCCAACTCATTAGGTTCACGACCTAATAACTTTAAAATTAAATCAAACTCAGCTGAGTTTAAGTTCAACTTTTCAGCTTCTTCCTTTGTTGTACCTGATGTATTCATAACTAATCTGTTTTAAGCTATCTATATTGACTTGATTTTTCTAAATTTACCAATGCTCGCAGAATGCATGGGATTAAGACGTATGAAAGTAGAAAAAAATACCCAATATACAAACTGGCTTTGCGCCTAAAGAAATTAAACATGAAAATATTAAAAACCATTGCCAAGGTTATTATCGCCATACTAATGCTCAACTCCATTGTTTTATTAATCACCTATTTTAGTGTGGAACCCCAATTTAAGATAAGCCAAACGGTTAAACAAAATGATTCCATTCCTCACATAGAGATTAACAAAAATGTATTTCACAGCGAGGCATTTGGCAAAGAACATCAAACAAAAGTCATCGTTATTCATGGCGGACCAGGTTTTGACTACCGGTATTTAGAACCACTTAAGGCATTGGCTGATTCGTTTCAAATTATTTTTTACGACCAACGTGGCACAGGATTATCACCACGAGTAGAAGGTGTATCGTTAACATTAGAGAGCTCGTTGGAAGACCTAAACGATATTATTAACTATTATGCCCCCAACGAAAAAGTGTACCTTATTGGTCACAGCTGGGGAGCCATGTTAGCCTGTGGATATGTAGCTAAACATCCACAACGCATTGAGAAAGTAGTTTTAGCCGAGCCCGATTTCCTGACCAACGAAACAGCCAAGCAGTTTATGGAACAGACCAAAGGAATGATGCCACCAATGACCATTTCATCGGTGTGGCATATTCTTAAAACCTGGTTAGCCTCAACCAAACTCAATGAACCAGACCCCGATGCAGGTCTGGATTACTTAATGACAAACATCATTAACACCACTGATGTTGAAGACCATCCGCTAGAAGGTTATTTTTGTAATGGAGAGATGAAAACACTGCCTTACTGGCGGTATGGATTACAGGCATCCATCAACATTCGGAAATCAGGGTTAAACAAAGATGACAAATTTCATATAGACCTCACTTCAGGCCTAGAAAACTATGATAACGAAGTGCTTTTTATGGTGGGAGACTGTAACACATTAACAGG
>QKIO01000270.1:7223-13801 GCA_003251015.1 Bacteroidales bacterium | reverse complement strand
CCATAGCGGATTGCCAGTTGATAGCTTTGACGTGTTGGTCTTAAATTGGTTGGCTACGGCTAAACATCCACGCTTTAACAAACCGTTTACCGATTTGGTCTATCAACCAATGTTAGAGTTGATAAATTATTTACAAGCCAATGACTTTAAAACGTATATTGTTTCTGGTAGTGGTATTGAGTTTATGCGTCCTTGGGTTGAGAGCGTATATGGCATACCCAAAAATCAGGTCATTGGCTCAGCTCTAAAAACAGAGTTACACTACGTAAACAAGTCACCAGTAATTGTCCCGAAGTTGATGTGTATAACGATAAACAAGTTAAACCATTAAGTATCAATAAAATTATTGGCCGTAAACCTATTTTATGTGTTGGTAATTCGGATGGCGATTTAGATATGATGCAATGGACAGCATCAGGTAATGGCCAACGTTTGATGCTTTATGTGCACCATACCGATTCGGTACGAGAATGGGCTTACGATCGCCTATCTCCTATTGGTAAGTTAGATAAAGGGTTAGATGTAGCTTTAAAAAACCGTTGGACGGTAATAGATATGGCACTGGATTGGAAACTTATATATCCTTTTGAATTAGATACTACCGAATAAACCTGTTTTCAAACAGGTAATATAGACTGATAAGCGTCGCTTCTTATCAGGCTTTTATTGCTTATAATCGTTACTTTTACACTTACAAAAAAGTAGCTTATTCATAATGTTTAGACATCAAGGTAAAAACAGAACTTTAAAACACAATATACAAATAGCGACCATTCTTTCTTTTGTGGCTGGTTTGGTTAATGTGGCTGGGTTTTTATCTATCCAACGATTAACCACCAACGTGACTGGTCATTTTGCCTATTTTATGTATGACTTTTCCAATCTCGATTTTTGGAAAGGCAGTGTTTACCTATTATACATCGTATCATTTTTAGTAGGGTCGTTTGTGGCGGGCATATTAATAGAGTTTATTACTATTAACAAAAAACTAAATGTGTTTGTATTACCCACTATTTTAGAATGTGTAGTTTTAGTATTTGTAGCACTATTAGCACAGTACAGGCAAGCAGATTCGCAAGATTTGATTGCCTGTCTTTTGCTATTTGCCATGGGCGTACAAAACTCATTTGTAACTAAAATATCTAATACCGTGGTGCGTACCACTCACCTCACAGGTTTATTTACTGACCTAGGTTTAGAATTGGCGCAATTGTTATTTCCTTCTGTACATCGGTATTCTCAAAACCTAAAGTCTACCATTAAACTTCGTTTATTCATTATCTTTTTCTTTTTTACAGGAGGTGTGGTTGGCGCTTATTTGTATTCCCTGCTCCACCTAAACGTATTATTGATAGCAACCCTTATATTATTGGGAGGTCTCATTTTTGATAATCTTAAATTTAAGATGATTGTGACCACTCGTAAATATGGTTATAAACATTTGCATTAAGACTTTTCTTTTTACACAAATGAAAAATATTTAGTCCATTAAAAAAGCCCAATGCTTAACACTGGGCTTATTTATTAAATACATTACTCTTCGAAAACTGTCAATTCTTAATTATCATAACTAAGCGAGTTAGAAGGCAAGCTTTCTATTTTTATTATTAGTTAGCGGCAGAAGCACCAGCACCAGGATTACGCATAGCCATAATATCGCGGTCAAACATATACAAGTTATGGTCACCAATAAGTTTCAACTTATCACAAACCGAACGTACCGATGCTTCTTCTTCAATCTGTTCGGTTACGAACCATTGAATCCAGTTGTTGGTAGTAAAGTCTTTTTCTTGAATACATACTCCCACTATGTTGTTGATTAGTTCAGACACGTAGATTTCATGTTCAAGTACTTTTTCAAATACAGATAATACATTGTCGTATCCTGCAGGAGGCTGGTCTACAGCTGGTACAATAGCCTTACCACCACGTTCATTTACATATTTAATAAATTTAAGCATGTGCACACGCTCTTCTTCTGCTTGTGCATATAACCAATCCGCAATTCCTTGAAACCCACTTGTCTCAGCCCATACAGCCATGGCTAGGTAAAAATTGGAAGAATACGCTTCCTTTTCAATCTGGTTTAATAAAACCTTCTCTACATTTTTGTTCAGCATACTATTATCTTTTATTGTGTTTTATAATTTATAGATGTATTACATCTTATCAATCTCCGCATTTCTGTTTTTGAATTCTCAAGAGTTTTATTTAATACTAATTTAGTATTAAAAGAATAAGTTAATTACAACCATGATATCTACAAATGTACACAATATCTCGCCTTTTATGTAAGTAACGGAGTGTCTTATTAAATAATATAGAACCAATCCTAATAAACACCTTTTGTTTAAGGTTATTTAGAAAAATATAGCTACAATTGCACATTAAAAGATAAAAAAGTCTTTTACTTATAATTAAGTATTTCAGCACTATAAATCAAAATATGCCTATTCTAGAGAACAATTTTGTGTTTAAATGTTTATATGTGCAACGTTATTCAAATTTAAAAGCATTTTATTATTCAGATATGATAAAAAAAGTTTTAGTTGCTAACCGTGGAGAGATAGCCGTACGTGTGATGCGCTCCTGTCGTGAAATGGGCATTCAATCGGTGGCTATTTTCTCGGAAGCAGACCGCAAATCAATGCACGTTCGTTATGCCAACGAAGCCTATTGTGTAGGCCCAGCACCATCAGCAGAAAGTTACCTTAATATAGATAAGATTATAGAAGTGGCCAAAGCTTGTAAGGTAGATGCCATACACCCTGGTTACGGCTTCTTGTCGGAAAATGCTCTTTTTGCCCAAAAAATCAAGGAAGCGGGTATTATCTTCATTGGCCCATCGGCCCACGCCATTACTCAAATGGGTGATAAGTTAACCGCTCGTAAGTTAATGATTGAACACGGCATACCCGTGGTGCCTGGTGGTAAAGATAACATCCTCGATGATTCTAAACTGCTTCAAATGGCTAAACAAATTGGGTATCCTGTAATGCTTAAAGCCAGTGCTGGCGGCGGTGGTAAAGGAATGCGTTTAGTAAGAGCCGAAAATGAATTATTGAGCTCGTTTAACATGGCTAAATCAGAGGCTCGTTCCTCATTTGGCAATGACGATGTGTACATTGAAAAATACATTGAGAGCCCTCACCATATTGAGTTTCAGATCTTAGCAGACCAGCACGGCAATTACGTACATCTTTTCGAACGGGAGTGCTCGGTGCAACGACGCCACCAAAAAGTAGTAGAAGAAACCCCCTCTCCCCTTTTAACGCCTGAATTACGTCAGAAAATGGGTGAACAAGCCATTGCAGCTGCTAAATCGGTGGACTATGTGGGTGTTGGCACCATTGAATTTTTGGTTGATAATGACCATAATTTCTACTTCTTAGAGATGAATACTAGACTTCAAGTGGAACATCCCATTACCGAACGTGTGACAGGCATCGATTTGGTGAAAGCTCAAATTAGTGTGGCTAATGGCGAACCGCTTCCTTTCAAGCAAGAGGACTTAAGGCAAAATGGACATGCTATTGAATGCCGCATCTATGCCGAAGACCATAAGAATAACTTCATGCCTAATCCAGGGGTGATACGACATATATCAGAACCACTAGGCTTAGGTATTCGCACCGATGGTTATGTGTACGAAGGTTATGAAATACCGTATCACTATGACCCGTTGATATCAAAACTAATATCATGGGCTCCAACACGTAGCGAGGCTATTGACAGAATGAAACGAGCCTTATTTGAGTACAAAATAACGGGCGTTAAAACCTCCATCCCATTTGTTACCAAAATAATGGAAGCAAAGGACTTTGTGAGTGGTAATTACGACACTCATTTTATCGAAAAAAACATGGATTTCTTGATGTCAGATGATGATTGTTCGGATTATTGTGAAGACATAGCCCTTTTTGTAGCGTATCTTGATTACAAAGAAAAGTTAGCTTTAGGTACTACAAAAGAGGCTAAAGGAACAACTACCACCTCGCCATGGAAAGAGTTTGGACGACGCAAAAACAATATTAGACTTTAAATCATAAGCCAATGCCAATAGATATAAAAATAGATACCCGAATAGCAAAGATTGAAGTGTTGGAGCAAGACGGTTCGTTGTATAAAGTAAAAATAGACAACCGTGTGTATGACCTCGACATCGAAAAGGTTGCCAAAGGAGCTTACTCTGTTATATACGGAGGAAAGTCTATTAACATGGAAATGATTGAAGGTATCACCCCTAATCATTACGAAGTTAATACCATTAGTAATTATTATGAAATTGAGGTGATTGATGCTGCTAAAAGGTATCAGTCTAAATCAAAATCATCTATTCATTCTGAGGATAATATTATTTCGACCCCTATGCCCGGTAAAATAGTAAAAATACTGGTACAAGAGGGTGATATGGTAGCCAAAGGTGATACGCTGGTAATTGTTTCTGCCATGAAAATGGAAAGTGAATACAAGAGTCCAAAAGATGGTATTGTGCATAAAATATTTGTAAAAGAAGGTGCCCCAGTACAAGGTCATCAGTCACTTATAGAAATAACCAATTATTAATTTTAAGTAATTACAACCATGCAAGATATAAACGAAAAATATAAACGCTTTGAAGACCAAAGCAAGTTAGCTGAAGCAGGTGGTGGTGCCGACCGTAGAGAAAAGCAACATCGCGAAGGCAAATTAACAGCTCGTGAACGCATTCATATCTTCTTAGATGCGGGTACTTTTGTGGAGATGGACAAGTTTGTGACCCATACCTGTACTAATTTTGGGATGGATAAAAGTATTATCCCAGGTGATGGCATTGTAACAGGTTATGGTAAGGTAGATGGCCGTTTGGCTTATGTTTTTGCACACGATTTCACTGTTTTTGGAGGCTCGTTAAGTCGTACCAATGCCGATAAGATTGTAAAAATAACAAAGTTAGCTCTTAAAATGGGAGCTCCTATTATTGGCCTAAACGATAGTGGTGGTGCGCGTATTCAAGAAGGGGTACAAAGTTTAGCGGGTTTTGGCGATATCTTTTTACTTAATGTGAAAGCATCGGGGGTAATACCTCAAATTTCAGCCATTATGGGGCCATGTGCGGGAGGTTCGGTTTATTCTCCAGCGCTAACCGATTTTATTTTTATGGTGAAAGATACCAGTTATATGTTTGTGACTGGTCCCGAAGTAATTAAAACGGTAACTCACGAAGAAGTGACTAAAGAAGAGCTGGGTGGTGCCATGACTCACAATAGTCGGAGTGGTGTGGCGCATTTTATGGGCAATAACGACGAAGATACCTTGATGATGATTCGGGAGTTATTAAGCTTCTTGCCTTCTAATAATATGGAAGATGCGCCAGTGGTACCTAATACCGATGATATAAAACGTGAGATACCTGAATTACAAGAGTTAATACCTGCCGACCCTAACAAACCATACGACATGCATGATTTGATTAGTAAGGTGGTTGATAATCAGCATTTCTTTGAGGTAATGCCACATTATGCTCAAAACTTAATTATTGGTTTTGCGCGTATGGATGGTAAAACAGTAGGTGTGGTAGCTAACCAACCAAACTATTTGGCTGGTGTATTAGATATTAACTCTTCAGCTAAAGGAGCTCGTTTTGTTCGTTTCTGTGATGCGTTTAATATTCCTGTGGTCACTTTTGTTGATGTTCCAGGCTTTTTGCCAGGAACGATGCAAGAATATGGTGGTATTATTAAACACGGTGCCAAATTATTATATGCGTATGCCGAAGCTACGGTTCCTAAAATCACGGTTATCACCCGTAAGGCTTACGGTGGAGCTTATGATGTGATGGCATCTAAACATTTGGCGGCCGACATTAATTTTGCTTATCCAACAGCTGAAATTGCGGTGATGGGCCCTGAAGGTGCTGTCAATATTATATTTAGAGGTGATGCTGATGCGGCTTCTAAAGCTGCACGTGTTGAGGATTATCGCGATAATTTTGCCAATCCATACCAAGCAGCTCAATTAGGGTATATTGATGAAATCATCTATCCTAAAGAAACGCGTTTTAAACTAATTCAGGCCTTGGAGATGACTAAAAACAAGAGTGAATCGAATCCGCCTAAGAAACATGGTAATATACCATTGTAAATACAATACCTAAAAGGATGACCTTACCGTCATCCTTTTTTTTTGGTAGCTTCCCTCCTTTTGACTTTATATAGTCGCTATTATAATTCTCAATTTTTAATCAGAAATAGTATCTTCGTGCTGCACGAATCAAACTTATTGCACCAAAAATCCTGTTTTTCATTGAAACCTAAATAAATATGATTGTTTGCATTGCCGAAAAACCAAGTGTAGCCTTTGAAATAGCCCAAATTGTTGGTGCTAAATCAAAAAAGGACGGTTATTACGAAGGCAATAATTATAGGGTCACATGGACATTTGGTCACCTCTGCACCTTAAAAGAACCGCACGATTACCTTGCTGACTGGAAGCGGTGGAATATGTTTACCCTACCACTTATCCCCTCACAGTTTGGTATCAAATTAATTGCAGATAAAGGCATCCAAAAACAATTTAACACCATTCAAAAACTGGTT
>QKIO01000270.1:0-7187 GCA_003251015.1 Bacteroidales bacterium | reverse complement strand
ACTGTGGTGATGCTGGACAAGAGGGAGAAGTTATTCAAAGATGGGTACTTCATAAAGCGGGTACCAAATGTCCAGTAAAACGGTTATGGATATCTTCCTTGACCGAAGAAGCCATACGCGAAGGGTTTCAAAAACTAAAAGATGGCAGTAGCTTCGATAATTTATATGCTGCGGGTAGTGCCAGAGCCATAGGCGATTGGCTATTAGGTATTAACGCCACTCGTTTATATACATTAAAATATGGGCAGTTAGGACAGGTATTATCCATTGGTCGGGTGCAAACGCCCACTTTAGCGCTTATTGTTGAGCGTCAAAAAAGCATCGATAATTTTGTGCCTGAATCGTATTGGGAACTAAAAACTAAGTATAAGGATGTGCTGTTTTCGGCTGTGAGTGGTCGTTTTATGGTAAAAGATGAAGGCGTCACCTTTTTAGCCCAAATAAATGAACACCCCTTTGTTATTACTGATTTCTCACGCAAAAAAGGCATTGAATCGCCGCCTAGTCTCTTCGATTTAACGTCGTTACAAGTAGAATGTAATAAGAAATATGGATTTTCAGCGGACGACACCTTAAAAACCATCCAATCGTTATACGAGAAGAAATTAACGACCTATCCTCGTGTGGATACCACCTATTTGAGTGATGATATTTATCCTAAGATACCAGGTATTTTAAAGGGTTTAAAAGTGTACGAAAGCATCATCGCTCCCATTCTTACTGGTAAGATTCGAAAATCAAAGAAGGTTTTTGATGATAAAAAAGTGACGGATCACCACGCCATCATACCTACAGGCATAAATCCTGTGGCCATGAGCCAAAACGAAAAACAAGTTTATGAGTTGGTAGCGCTGCGTTTTATAGCTAATTTTTATCCAGACAGTACTATTTCCAATACTCAGGTATTGGGTGAAGTTAAAAATGTAAAATTTAAAGCCACAGGAAAACAAATACTAACGCCCGGATGGCGTACTGTATTCTCTCAAAACGAAGATGATACAAAAAAAAGTGAAGACCTCATGCCAGAGTTTACCAATGGTGAAACAGGCCCTCACGAACCACAATTACTCGAAAAGGAAACACAACCACCCAAACCACATACCGAGGCAACCCTATTAAGAGCCATGGAAACTGCTGGCAAACAAGTGGATGATGATGAGTTACGCGAAATAATGAAAGAGAATGGAATTGGCCGTCCGTCAACGCGGGCTGCCATTATTGAAACGCTCTTTCGTCGTAAATACATCACTAAATTACGCAAAAACCTTAACCCTACAGTTACTGGGGTTCAGTTGATTGATGCCATTAAAAACGACTTACTTAAGTCAGCAGAACTAACTGGTTTATGGGAGAAAAAGCTGCGTGAAATAGAAAAAGGTCAGTACGATGCTAAAACATTTATGGACGAGATGAAACAGATGGTTTCTGACCTTGTTTTTGAAGTGAAGCACGACCGTAACATCACTAAGATAGAAGTGGTTGAAGAAACTGTGCCCGAAACAAAAGAAAAAGTACAAAAAGAAAAAATGCCTTCTACCCCATCAGAACTCCTTTGCCCTAAATGCAAAAAAGGAACCATGCTCAAGGGTAATAGTGCATGGGGATGTTCGTTGTATAATGAAGGTTGTAAAACACTGATTCCCTTTGAGTTTTTAGGTAAAAAACTAAGCGACAAAAACATAGAGCAACTCATTCAAAAAGGACAAACAAGTTCTATAAAAGGGTTAGAACTAGATAATAATAAGGTAGATGGAAAAGTTATTTTTACTGACACGTTTGAACTGAGCCTACTTCAAGATGAAGTTGTAAAATGGGTATGCCCCTCTTGTAAGATGGGCGAAATAGTTAAAGGCAGTGCTGCTTATGGCTGTAATAATTACAAAAATGGCTGTAGGGTAAGAATTCCCTTTGAGTATTGTGGTAAAAAGTTAAGTGAAAAACAGATTGAAGCCTTAGTTGTTAAAGGCAAAACACCTGTTATTAAAGGTTTTATTCATCCTCAAACTCAAGCTTCTTTTGATGCAAATCTTGGTTTTGATGAAGGCTTTAACCTTATTACAATACAATAAGCGACTTAGGATTTAATAATTTAGGTACTGAGATGTACGATTAGGCATGAAATGTTTATATTTTGCCCTTAATTTTTAATAATACCCGTTTAGTTAGCTACTTTTGTGTAACTTTTGGCTACTATAAGATAGCCTGCTAAATTTCAAATACAGTATTCACGTTTACTCCAAATAGAATGAAGATTAAACAGTTACTTTTTTCATTAACTCTTTTAATAAGTCTAATCGGTTTATCAACCCTACAGGCGCAGAACAACACAGGTAAAGCTGGCGATAAGGTAATAATCGATGGCAAAACTTATTATCTACATCAAGTAGATAAAAGCGAAGGGTTGTACCGCATTAGTTTGAAGTACGGCATCACACAAAGAGAAATACTTGATGCTAACCCCTCCATTACTACTGAATTAACGGAAGGACAAATACTTAAGATACCTGTTATCTCTGGTCGTAACAGCAGTACCGAGGAGATAAAGAACGAGCAGTTCATCTATCATACAGTTGAAAAAGGACAAACAGCATTTTTTATCTCTCAGAAGTACAATGTACCTCTAGAAACCATTTATAAATATAATGTTGGGTCAAAAGAGCAGTTGGTACAGGGTTCTGTTATCAAAATGCCAAAAAACCAGGTTACTCAAAAAAGCGTTACCCCCACCGCAGCAAATGATAATTACATTTATCACACAGTAAAACCAAAAGAAACTATTTTTGGTTTGGCAAGGATGTATTCGGTTGAGGTAGATGATATTGTAGATAATAATCCAGCATTAGCTTCAGGTAGTTTAGAGAAAGGCTCTGTTGTACGCATCCCTCAAAAGAAGAATAAAACCAATGGCGCAAGGTCTGTAGCTAATCTTGAAGACGGAAGATATATCTATCACCGCATAGAAGTTGGCCAAACACTATATAGTATTTCGAAACAATATGGTATTGAGGTAAGTGCATTAAAAGCGGCCAATAGCAATATTAATGGCGATGGATTGGTGGTTGGTAATTTGTTATTAATACCTAAAACATCCCAAGCGGGTGGAACGAATCAGGCCAATTTGTTTATCAATCATACCGTTAAAAAAGGCGAAACATTATTTGCCATCTCACGCGAATACAATGTTGATATTGATGTGATTACAAAGGTTAACCCAACAACTAATTTATCAAACCTTAAAAAAGGTGAAGTTATTCAAATACCTAATTCGTTGTGGTTTGCAAAGAATTACAATCTTCAGGATAATGTGAATACTCCAGCTCCTGCCAAAGACAATACATCAACAACGGCTCTCAAAGAAAATTGTGATGGTTTTAAAGGTAAGAACTCAAACCTTTCAATTCAAGTTGCTGTATTATTACCTTTTGCCATTGAAGAAACCAAAAAATTGAATGCGTCTAAGTTATCAACCCCTAGTGATGAAAATAGAGATATGAAGTCGGATAAACTGGTTTCGATGAAATCAAAAGTGTTTATTGAGTTCTATCAGGGTGTACTTTTAGCTCTCGACTCACTTAAAAAAGATGGTGTAAGTGTTGATTTACTGGTGCATGACATCTCACCCGATACTTTTAGGCTTAAAAAATTATTGACATCACCAGAAATGGCAAATATCGATTTAATCATTGGCCCAGCCTATCCTAATGAATTAAAGGTGGTTTCAGATTTTGCGAAGAGTCGTAATATCCCTGTGATATATCCCTTTTCGCAAGTTAATACTGAGTTGAAAAATAATGCATCAATTTATCAAATGACACCCGTAGATACCCTGTTGTTTGATAATTATGCTCAACATTTAATGCTTAATGGCAAAGGGAAACGCATTATATTATTACGCACAGATGCTAGCAATGAGTACGAAAACAGACTGACTCAGGTATTACGTAATAACATATATTGGGAGAGCTTTAAAAAAGGAATCACCCCAGATTTTGTTGAGTTTAAATACAAAGAAGGTGAAACAACTGGTTTAGAAGCTATTTTTAAGGCTGATGTTGAAAATTTAGTACTCATCCCTTCAAACGACGAAGCGCAGGTAACACG
Source organism: Bacteroidales bacterium (assembly GCA_003251015.1). Lineage (GTDB taxonomy): Bacteria > Bacteroidota > Bacteroidia > Bacteroidales > Marinilabiliaceae > SZUA-582. The sequence goes on along the minus strand of QKIO01000270.1, from coordinate 3,086 downwards.
TTTAATTGCACGATTAAAAACGGCTACCATTAACTCAAAGGCTAATGTTACCTTATGGGGATTACCAGAATGGCTGAAGTTTCAAACTGTTAACATAGAAGATGTACACGCCTTAAATGGTAAAATATTTAGTTATTATGCGTTGGATAAAACCAATCCACGTACCAAAACAATTATTACGAGATATAGAAACTGGTTTCAAACAGAACCAGTGGCTATCTCTCCGTTTTTCCAGAATGCGACGGTTCACTCTAACTATAGCCGTTTTAGTTTATGGGGTTACGACATTACCTACTTTTTTGTAAGTGCCATCAATCAGTATGGCAAATCGTTTAACCGCTGTATTACCAGCCACCATCCATATGCGGTGCAGTCTAACTTCCGTTTTAAACGACTAAATAACTGGAGTGGTTTTTACAACGAAGGTCTGTTTATAGTTAATTTCACACGAGACCTCAAAGTAATTAGTAAACCAATTGATTAACCTCTTAGGTGAGAAAAGATAAGGCGCAGTTCTAGTTTGAACTGCGCCTTCTTTGTGACTGCTTGTTGCTTTTTTTGCTTATCCAATTGATATATTCAGGTGTTTTCCTAATCCTATTTCAATCAATCTAAAATAGGTTGAAATCTGAATATCACTTTGTCCCTGTTCAATTCTTGAAATATAGCTTTTCTTAGTTCCTGTTCTATCGGCAAGTTCTTCTTGAGTTATATGTGCTTCTTTTCTTGCTTCCTTGAGCATTACACCTAATCTAAATGCAAGTGAACCGGCGTCAAACTTATCTCTCAATGTAGAACCTTTGTTTCCATATTTCTCGTTTAATAAGTCTTCAAAATCAGTTACATTTTTCATATTATTGTCCTCCATAATTATCTTTCAAGTATTCTTTTTTCAATTTCTCGGCGGTTTTTATTTCATTTTGAGGTGTCTTTTGTGTCTTTTTTAAAAAACAGTTTGTCAACACAACAAGGGTAACTTTGTCCTGAAAACACAAAATACGAATGTTTTTAAAAGTCGTTAAAATCCTAACTTCCCATATACCATCTGTATTTTCAAGTAATTTGTAAAACTTTTTAGGAACTTGTCTTTCAAATCTAACTAGGTCTAGTACATATTCAATTTTCTCTTGAGTTTTTAAATCTTGACTTTTATAGAATTTGATAAAGTTTTCCTTATAGGTAATAACCTTCCTAATCATCACACAAAGTTAACTAATTAGTTTATATTCCAACATGCAAATTCAGATAATCTCAACGACTAATGCTTTATAAGTTTGGTAACCAATAAATTGACAAATGCTCTAAATCGTCTTTATTCTAAAAAACAGATTCCGCTTAAGGCAATTAAACATCTATTTTCTACTCGGTTTGACAAAAACAAAATTGTCCTCATTCAATTCCTTTTCACCATTGTAACGGTAGGCAGCCAGGCGGCCACCATTAGAGATGCAAGCATCTACACAACATACATTCTTAGCCATCAACAATGACCCATTACCCATGCAATAATGCCCAATAAACACAATGGGTTCATGAGGTTTATACACGTCATATTTTTGAATAATCTGATTAGGAATGGTGTAATCGGGTAAGGTAAACCGATTGCCAAAACTCAGATTCTTAAACGTCTCACCAATAGGCTCAAGCCACCATTTAACCCTAAATATAGAACGGCGAATATTCAAATTATCCTTTATCACCAAATCGGATGGTAAGTTAAACTCAATACCTTTTATTGTTTCTGTGAGGGGTAAATAATAAGGCGACTTCTTTTTAATGATTTCTTTAAGTCGCTTCTTCGTTAAACGTCCCTCTTCATATATAGATTCTAACTTAGTTACGTGTTTTTGATTCCAATACGCATGAACCACCCTAATATCGCCTAGATTAAGTGCTAATGGTAACTTGCGCAGCCATTTAACATCACTTTCTAACTGGGTTTGATAGCCATCGTACTGCGCAGCTACTTCTTTTAATAAATCGGTGGCACTAGCATTTGGTACCCTCAGGCTTTTGCCATTGGCATCTTTGGTAAAATACAAAATAGCATTCAGTTCATGATTACCTAAAATAGCTAAAGCACTACCTACTTTTACCATGCTACGCACTATTTTGATAACGCCTTTGCTATCAGGCCCCCTGTCAACAAAATCGCCAATAAACACAGCTGTTCTGAAGCTGTGAATCCACACACCCGTTTCGTTGCTATAGCCTAAAAGCTTTAGTAAATGCTCTAATTCTGTTTTGAAGCCATGCACATCTCCAATAATATCATAACATGAATTACTGGAGTTTTCAGAGGATAAACCTCCAAATACCATCTGTTTAATCTTTTTTACTATCACAATTCAAAAATAACGATTCTGTTTTGATGCCCAAATAAATTTTATCACAGAGTATTAAATTAGTTAAAAAAATTAACTAATTTAAACCTACATCTTTTATGTGATTTTTCAGATCTTTATTTGATTTAAAAACACTTAAAACTTTTTATTGAAACAGTAAAATTAGGAAAGCTAATTAACAAACAAAATTACAACACCTAACGTATAGCATGAACAGTTGTTTTTCAAAAAGTATTAAACTGATATACAAGCATTAAGTAGAATGGTTATAAATTAGCTGATATGTGGGTGATGAGCATTCATATATCTGAATATCTATATATATTTGTTTAAAACACAAACCTTCACGTGTATGAATAAAGTCATTATCTATTCCGTACTCCTCTCCATTTTGGTTTTGCTGACTGTAAATTTATTTCATGGGCACGAACCCATCAATCTAAAACAGTTTGAGCTGAAACAAGAATATGCGAGCAAACATACCTCTTCGGTCAATCATGCCCTATTTCCTCAATTACAAAAGAAATTTGAGACGCCGCAAGATGTTACCGAAGCCTGTATTGGCTGCCACACCCATCGTCATGAAGAGGTAATGAAATCGAGCCATTGGAATTGGGACCGTTTAGCCTATGAGCAAGGCAAAGGGATTACTAAATTAGGTAAGAAAAATGTGATTAATAACTTTTGTATTGGTGCCAGTACCAATGAGCAGTCGTGCGCGAAGTGTCACATTGGTTTTGG
>QKIO01000288.1 GCA_003251015.1 Bacteroidales bacterium | reverse complement strand
TTTTTTTTAGCTATTTTTCCAGAACTCAGGCGAGAATAGGATTAGTACAGAGAACAACTCCAAACGTCCTAAAAGCATCAAAAATGACAAGACCCATTTGGCACCTTCTGGCACGGCAGCAAAATTATTCATAGGACCTACCGTGCCTAGGCCTGGACCAATACCGCCCATTGTGGTGGCAGCCGCTCCCATGGATGAATCCATGTCCATCCCAAAAAAGGTTAAGACTAAAGAACCCATCACAAAAATAACAAAGTACATCATCACAAAAGCCAGGACTTTATAAACAATTTCTTTTTGAATTACTTTATCTCTAATTTTTAAGGGTACCACAGCTGATGGATGTATCATGCGCTTAAACTCCAACATGGTGTTTTTGATAAGTATGTGATGTCGCATTATTTTAATACCACCCGATGTACTTCCCGTACTGGCTCCTGCAAACATAAGCAGGAAGATGATGTAGGTTAGTGCAGGATGCCATATTGTATAATCGGCCGTAACAAAACCGGTACTGGTTACGATACTTGTTACTTGAAACAGTGCATCTCTAAAATTTTTTTCATACTCAGCTGCACTGGCACTTAACGAAAGTGTAACCGCAATAACCACCGACGACACAATAAGAACTAACGAATATATTTGCAATTCCTTATTATGAACTATTTTTTTAAACTTCCCCTTCCACAAAAAATAAAATAACGTAAAGTTAGTACCCGCAAAAAACATAAACACAATAATCACATACTGTATGTAAGGCGAATAACTAATGATACTATCATTTTTAGTTGAGAATCCGCCGGATGCAACGGTTCCAAAACTATGACATAAGGCATCAAAAAGAGACATCCCGCCAAACAGTAAAAAAATGGTTTGAACGAGAATTAATAGCATGTATATACCCCACAAACTCTTGGCTGTCTGGGTAATGCGAGGGTGCAACTTATCATTAGTAACTCCAGCAGCTTCGGCATTGTAAAGCTGCATTCCTCCAAAACCAAAATAGGGCAAAATAGCCACTGCCAACACCAGAATACCCATACCCCCAATAAGATGAGTGGTGCTTCGCCAAAATAAAACACCATGAGGAACGGCTTCAATATCAGACAAAACAGAAGCGCCTGTGGTGGTGAACCCCGACATGGCCTCAAAAAAAGCATCGGTAAAACGAGGGATATCGCCATTAAAAATAAACGGTAATGCTCCAAAAACAGACATAAAAACCCATACGAACGATACGACTATAAATCCTTCACCTTTGCCTAAATCTTTGCTTGCATTACGAGAAAAAAACCAGGCTCCTCCCCCAATTACGAAGGTAATAAGGGTGGATAATAATAGAGGTATTAAATCTGATTCTCCATATATAGCAGACACAAAGGCACTAATAAGCATGAAAAACGCTTCAAACACCAATACTAAACCAATGATATTGATGACAAACTTTTTATTTAACATGAGTTTAGACCTTAATTAAACATTTTTTCAACCTTAGATATGCCTGAAGGCAATACAAACAACACCACGGTATCTTGAGCTTGTATTTGTGTGGAGCCGGTAACAATAATGGCCTCTTGACCTCTAATGATGCCACCAATATTTACATCTTTAGGTAAACTTAATTTACTAATGGGTTCTTTGGTGATTTTAGAACCTGGCTGAGCTATTAGTTCTAAAACTTCAGCTTCGGTAGCAATTAAACACTTCACATTAGCCACGTGAGCCCTTACCGTGTAACGGTAAATATGACTGGCGGCGATTAATTTTTTATTTACCAAGGTGCCAATCCCAATATTTTCAGCTAAATCGAGGTAATCCATATTTTCAACCTCGGCAACGGATTTTTTAACCCCCATCTTCTTAGCTAATTGACAAGCCAAAATATTTACCTCGGAGTTACCTGTAACAGCCACAAAAGCGTCCATCTTTTGAATACCTTCGTCCTTTAATAAATCGAGATTACGACCATCGCCGTTAATTAACAAAGTACGCTCTAGCTGATCAGCCAAACGTGCGGCTTTATCCTTATCTATTTCAATCAGTTTTACATTGTAATTATCTTCCAGTTCTTCCGCCACCTTTTTACCAATGCGACTACCTCCTAGAATCATCACATTTTTTATATCAAACTGCTTTTTACCAGCATCTTGCAACACTTGTTTAGAAGACTCTATGGTGGTAATAACGTAAATTAAATCATTGTGTATCACAAGCTCATTGCCATGAGGAACAATGGTTTCTCCATGACGGTTGATGGCCACAATATTATAAATTTGCTCTTCGTACATGGCCGAAATCTCGGCCATCGTTTTGCCAACCATCAAAGCATTTTCGCGTACTTTAATGGCAAAAAGCACTAATTTACTACCTGTAAACTCCACAACTTGACGAGTTCCAATTTGCTTAAGAGATGTAACCACCTCTTTGGCAGCCAACTGCTCAGGATAAATCAATTCATCAATACCTAATTGACGGAAAAATTCCGTATTTTCTGACAATAAGTATTCGTGATTATTAACACGAGCGATGGTTGTTTTGGCTCCAAGTTTCTTTGCTAAAATGCATGATAGGATACTCATATCCTGATATGGCGGAACAGCAATAAACAAATCGCACGACTTCACATTGGCTTCTTTGAGGTCTTCGATGGATGATATCGTACCTACGATGGTCATTAAATCAAAATGTGAATCTATGCGCCTTAGCTTCTCTTCATCTTCATCCATTAAAATAACGTCGTGTTTGGCATTACACAACATCTTTGCTAGATGCGTACCAACTTCACCGGCACCGGCAATAAAAATTCTCATATTGACTTATTTGTTCTGTTCCTCTCGTAGAAATATACGAGCTAAATAAACTGCAAATTAAGAGATAATATGCCCATATATCCAAATTATAAGCCACCCAATTTCAACTTAATATCAATCACCCCAAAGCGTGAAATAGCGGGATTGACCTACAGGGCACAACGTTAAGGAGCTAGGGTCATTACTGGTTGTCTGGGATACATTTACCTCATCATTCTGTTGATTGACAATCACAACGGCGTTAGGCTCTAAACTTGTATTTAACCACTCGTGAGTATCCAAATTGTACTCATCCACCACCACATAACTAACTCTTTGCGACGCTAATGGTACCTGAGCCAATGCTGTTGACGAGGTAAGAAGTATATTTTGACCTTTAACTGTCCGTCCATAAACAGAAGACTGAAGTGAATGCACCTCTATTTTGGTTGGTAAATGATGAGTTGCCCAAAACGCCTCAAAACAATAGTTTATCTCCCGCATTGTAATGCTATCACCCACAAAAACCTCATTACAACGACCTGAAAAACAATTAACCAACAACCGATTACGATAATTAACCACCACCATTCCGCTGGTAGGCTGAACCCATAACTGAAGGGCGAAACTAAATCCAAAAACGATTAAACAAGATAATACCGCTTTAAGATAAACCACCCTACGGTGTTCTGCGGCCAAAATAAGAAATGCCATAGCCATATAAAGAATCAGTAAATCATACCATTGAAGTGAAAGATGTTTGCTGACAGCAAAGGGCAACTGTTCAATCCAAATCACAAATTCATTCATCAACCACAACACAGCTCCCAAAACACCCCCCAACAAAACCAATACAACAGGTACAAATTGAAACACTACCATACAAATAGCGAGAATAAGAATGGGGGCTAATAAAGGAATAAGCAAAATATTAGTGAGCAAAAAATAATTTGGAAATCCATAAAATAGATAAATACACAAAGGTACTGTGCCTATCTGTGCAGCTAACGACAAGGCGATAAGTGACCATACATACCGAAAGATCACAAAACGGAAATGCAGAAATCCGTAAATAACATCATAAAAAACAACGATGGTAAGTACTGCTAAGTGAGACAACCACAAACCAGCATTATAAATGGCTAATGGGTCAACCAAAAAGATGATCAACAACGAAAAACACAATAGGTTATAAATGGCGACTTGACGATACAAAATACGACCAACACTCAAAACCGTAAACATGATACTTGCACGAAGGACTGAAGGAGAAAACCCTGTTAAAAAGGCGTAAAACCACAAAATAGCCACCATCAAACAAAACCGAAGCCACGGCTTAGAATGAGACACCAACCCATTGATTACAAACGCAAATAACAAATAAATGACACCCACATGCAAGCCAGACACCGCCAATATATGCATAGCTCCGGCATTTGAGAACTGCTCTTTCTGATCACCACTCAACAGACTTTTATCACCAAGAAAAAGAGCGTTTAAAACAGCCAACTCGCGCTCGTGAACACCATGCTTTTCATAAAGCTGTAACATACGATGCTTCAACTGTGAACTGCCTACTTTCAAAGACCACGCACCCTGCCCCACATAGCGACTTTGATACTCCACCAAACGAAAGGCAACCCGATTATTTTTGAGATATGTAGAATAGTCAAATGCATTGGGATATTGAGGTGGATCAAAAGGAAGTAAGACCCCTTGCACTTCGTAAACACCTCCCAGTGTAGGGGCTTGAGGATACCGTTTCTTTGAGAAATAAATCAAACCCTTGAGTGCAGAACCCAAAGGCTCAGCACCAACCACATTAAGCAGGAACACTTCGGTTTTATAACTTTTGTCCGTTTCTGAAAGAATGGATATCACTTGCACCTTAGCAGCCATTTTGTCGGCTGAAGAATAAAATACTGGCGAACGCAAATCAGTATATGAATACCCTAGAAGTAAAAACAAAAACAGCCATAACAGGGTTGTGAGATGCCGCCAACGATAAATTCCTTTGCGATAAAAAAACAACACTAAACCCACTAATAAACTAAGAGTGATGAATTGCACTACTGGTTTTAAAGTAAGGTAAGGATGTAACAAAACACCCATCATAAAAAAAAGAACTACCCGAAAGAAAGGACTGTATTTAAAGTACGTTTTATTCATAACCATCAACATCTAGTCAAAAGTTAAGGATAGTACGTTTATAAATCAAGGAGGGAAAGTGGTAATGTCGTGTGATACACTATAGGCTGCTAACTCACGCTACGAACTAAAACATTATGCAATCTTTAATCCTGTATTTTTTACCAAATCAATCAACGGTGAGTCTACACTACTAACAAAGCGATCTTTACCAACCAAATAAGGCTCAATTTTTGAATTTACTTTCCGCGTTAAACTCCATATTTTACCAGATAAATAGTCATCTTCATTTTCATTTACAATCAAAATATCAATATCACTATCTTCTTTAGCTGTATTTGACAAATAACTACCATATAGATAAGCTTTGTCAACAACTATCCCTTCTGAACGTAATACAAAAATGTATTTTCTTAAAATGTCTACAATTTCTCTTTTAACCATTTAAATACGATTTTAGTTCTTTCGAAATATTCATTAACTCTTATTAAATCAGGCTGTACTGGATTATAATCAGGGTAACGTCCCTGCAGTTGATATTTCATTAATATACCAAGAAATATCTGAGTATCTTCATCAAAATCCAAATTAGCTTTCTCAGATAGGTACATTAAGTTATGCGTCCTAGGCGCAACTTCTCTTATTGCCAATACTACATGAGCTTTAATTGCTTTTTCAATTACCAAATGACAAAAGAACAAACCATGAAGAATCCGTTTTTCACGAATCAATAAATCAGTTGTTAATAGGTCGTCCTCTGCTCCCCGTATCCAATACTCAATTTGTTTCTGTACATCAATGATATAAAGAATTCAAACAGTCAAAGTTACTAAAAACATACTATTACTTAGTAAAGTATCTTATAAAAACTAACACCTACGAACTTTTACATGCACAATATTCTATTCAATAAAAAAGTCGCTAAAAACGAGCGTTCCACCTTAACTCAACACCCTTAAAGTCTAGCACTTCGTAACAAATACCTGCACTACAAGCCGGGCCCCCGCGTCGTTCGCCAGCAAATATCTGAAACGAATGATTTGAATTGAGTTTATATAAAGCAGAGGTGCCTAACCACATTTTATTTTTGGCTTTGGTTACATAGGGGTCGTTGCTTAACTCGGTGATGAGACTCACAAAAACCTTAGATCGATTGCGTAAGGTGACTATTCCAACAACATCGGTGACAGAACCATCAAAACGATTAAATTTTTGCCACTCACCTTCTAACTTCACACCATATTTACTTTGTATACTTTGGTCGAGGTTAAAACCCCAAGTAAACCGATTGTTTTCGCCTGCAAAAGGATCGTTAGCATAATCAACAAACGATTTAAGTTCTGTCGTTTCGCCAATGGTGGTGGCTACGTCCAGAAACGACTCGCGGTACTTGAATACTATCCCAAAATCGTTATCAGCCCAAGTATGATTAAACGTAAACACAGTGCCATTATCCATTTGATAAAACACCTCGGCCTGAAAACCAGTTTCGTTTTCGGGCAACAGTACGTGCGTACTGCGATTAAGCAATCTATAGGAGTGTTCTTTAATAAGAGCTGGCGGTTCATTAACACCAGAGCCAATGAGGAAGTTTTTGTAATTTTTCCATTCCAAACTCATCCCTAAACTACCCAGCGAATAGTTTACACTGGCATACATAGCAAATGTTTCGGCAGGCGAATACTCCACAATATCACCATCGGCATAAAATGCATAAGCTCCATAATACGTTAGGTTAGGTAAGATGGTACCCCCCAAACTTCCCAAACCATAATAAGCTTCGCTAGTTGCATTGACTAAACGCAACGCACTGGCTCCTACAGTTTGATTAAATAGATTATATTGAGCCGAGATGGCGGCAACCTCATCGGAGCGTCGTAATTCGAAATCTTGTGTTGGCGGATACACGTTATTTAACGAATAACCCCAAAGTGCTTTTACTGCAAAGTTTCTATTTTTAAAACCCGCTGAAGCGCCCAATATATCGCGATAGAAATAGTTTTTACTTCTGTAACCCTGATCTTCGAGCAAGCCACCTGTAATTTCGTACGAGCGTAAAAGAATACCCCTATCTAAGGTCTCGTAATAATTACCCACATTCATGTCCCAACCATTTTTAACATAACTACCGCTCAACCAAGCAGGATCAAAATAATCACGTTCACTAAATGGTGTTTGATATAGCTGTCCACCAGCGGTGACCTTCCAATCTTGATAGGTGTAATTAAGCATTAAACGGTTGTACACACCATTAAAATTATCT